>JAESUW010000022.1 GCA_016760525.1 Labilibaculum sp. | reverse complement strand
TGCAAATGTTTAATTCTTCTTTGCTTAAAGCTCTTTCGTCGCCATTGAAATGTCCCCATTGGTGAAACCAGTTAAATTGGCCCCTAAATTGTTTGTTGTTCACTTCTTTTTTGTTGTCGAATTCGATAATGTGAAGAGAAAGCAAGCCTTTTGAAATAACCTCGCGCTTGTGAATATGCAATTTTGCTTTTACAATATTGAAAACCTTTATCGTTTCGCCATTTTTTAGTTTTGTCGATCCAACTTCAACACTATCGGCACTTACAACTTGTTTTTCTATATCTGTATCGTGAGTTTCGCCAACTACAAAATCTTCAAAACGCATTCCGATAATCTGATCAGGATGTTCTAATTTCTCCAATTCAGCTTGCTTAGGAGTGTAGAAACGTACAAATCTTCGTTTGATATTGTGAAAGATATATTGTGTTACCTGATCTTGAAAAAACTCAGCGCTTAGTTGATATTTTGTGGAGTTAACAGGAACATGATCGATAATCACTTTTAAAGTAGCCAAATACTCTGCCTCGGTCATCTTATCGTTGGCATCTTTGTAGTTAGGAACGAAAGCATTGGCTTTTTCGAAGTGTGAAAAAGCAGTAATTGCATTTTTGCGTGTACCTTTAGCAAGTTCTAAAACACCAGCAGCATAACATTCCGGAGCGGCATTTTGCTTGGCCATATCTTCTTCAGTCTGATATTGCTTAGGATAGGGAATAATGCGCAAGGCACCAGGACATCGTCTTATTTCCTTACTCATACGATTTAAGGTCTGATAGTGCCCAACCGTTTTTGAATACTTAAACGGATCGTTTGAAGATAACAGGGAGTTAATTTCCTGCTGGTACCAATTTACAGCTAAAGGATAACTTTCCTTTAAAGTAAGTTGTGCTTTTTCCTTATTGGGCTTGGAACGTAAACGTTCTACCGATTTAATAACTGCAGAATAGTAATCTCCATGTTGCAGTGCTTTATTTCCCGTACTACAAGCAGTCGAAATAAATAGTAGAGCAATTAGTGTGTAACGTATCATTTTGTTCATAGATGTAGGATGTTGGTTTCTGTGCAAATTTAATTTTAAAATTGAGAATACGCCAGCTGATCTTTAAGGTTATGTTTTTTTGATTTATTAACCTGATACAACAAGCGACTAGCGCGGTTAATATTTCCTAAACAACAGCATCCTATTTATTGCGAACAGTTCCTTATTAATGATTTGTGGAGATGAATTCATGAGTTTTCTTATGTCGTAATTAATATGTAATTATTTTAGTCATAAAACTTTGGTTCAAGGAGAAGCTTTGTGATTATTAAAACAATCATATTCTATCAGGCTTATCCAGATAGTGACAGTGACCTTATATGTGCGCCTTCATTTTATTCTATTGGCTAAACTTACTGTCACTTGAGAGCAAACTTCTTATTTTAAAAGGTAGTTCTTTTAATATTGGTTGGGCTAAATCTATACCTTATACAAAATAAATAAAGAATATAGTTTAAAATAAATACGATGTCCAAAAATTATATTTTTTTTCAAAATACAAAGTGTGAATATTTTCCTTGTCATAAAATTGAAAATGAGGCTGAGTTTAATTGTTGTTTTTGTTCGCTATACATGTTAAAAGATAAATATAGTGGTAATTTTAAGTACACAAATGGTTTTAAAAATTGTAGTGATTGTACAATACCTCATACCAAAAATTCTCATGAATATATGATGAGTAAAATGAGTCTGGTTTCTAAAATTGGAAGTGAAAGGGAATAATTAACTATTTTTGGTGGGAATTACCAACGTAAACATGTGCAATCTTTCTTAATGATAGGATTTACCAACACTTTAGATGTATTATTGAATTATTTTCCATATATTTAGGTGTGGAAATACTAACATTAAATACATTTAAAAGCATTAATGATGGCAAATGCTAGCACGAATTGGCTTTCTCTGAGTGATAAGGCAATCATTTCTACCATTGGAGGGTATGTAAAGCAACAACGTTTACTTCAAAATAAAACACAAGCAAAAATTGCTGAAGTGGCAGGTGTTAATCGCTGGACTGTAAGTCAATTGGAGAAAGGGAAAGCTATTTCGTTAATTTCATTACTGCAAATTTTGAGAGCTCTTGACTTATTACATGTGCTTGACAATTTTAAGATTGAAACTCAGCAAAGTCCATTGGAACTGGCTAAGTTGGATAAGAAAAAAAGGCAAAGAGCAAGAGGTGAGGATGATAACGAGCAAAATGAAAGCGAATGGTAGAAATAAAAACAGCATTTGTCAAAATTTGGGGCCAGACTGTCGGAGCTGTAGCTTGGAATGAGAATCAAGCTTTGGCCAGTTTCGAATATGAGCCAAAATTTAAATTGCAGGAAATTGATTTAGCGCCAGTCAAAATGCCAATTCAATCCAGTCAAGGCATATTTTCATTTCCAGAACTCAGATCTTTAAAAAACAGCGAATACGATACATTTAAAGGTTTGCCAGGTTTATTAGCAGATGTATTACCCGATAAATATGGAAATCAGCTGATAAATGTTTGGTTGGCACAAAATGGTCGTCCTGAAAATAGTATGAATCCAATAGAGCAACTCTGTTTTATTGGAACAAGAGGTATGGGAGCTTTGGAATTTGAACCCACACAACTCAAATCTAATAAAAATTCTTTTCAGGTTGAAATCAATGGTTTGGTTGATATTGCACAAAAAATGCTGGGCAAACGTGAAGATTTTGAAGTTAATTTGAGTAAAGATGAACAGCAGGCGATGATGGAGATCCTAAAAATTGGAACATCAGCTGGTGGAGCAAGACCCAAAGCAATTATCGCTTATAATAAAAAAACAGGACAGGTTCGTTCCGGACAAACGAATGCTCCAAAAGGTTTTGAGCATTGGCTGATAAAGCTGGATGGTGTTAGTGATGCGCAATTTGGAAAAACCATTGGTTATGGAAGAATTGAAATGGCCTATTACAATATGGCACAAGATTGTGGAATTGAGATGATGGAATCTTACTTACTGCAGGAAAATGGCAGAGCACATTTTATGACCAAACGTTTTGATCGGGAAAAAGGCTCCCAAAAACACCACATTCAAACTTTTTGTGCAATGCAGCATTATGATTTTAATGAGGTGCGAAATTTTAGTTACGAGCAATTGTTTCAAACAATGAGAGTTTTACGATTGCCATATCCGCAAGCAGTGCAAATGTATCGAAGAATGGTGTTTAATGTGATTGCACGAAATTGTGATGACCACACAAAGAATTTTGCTTTTAGATTGAAAGAGGGAGGAAATTGGGAGCTGGCACCAGCATACGATATTTGCCACGCCTACCGACCAGATAGTATTTGGGTAAGCCAACATGCGTTAAGTATTAATGGCAAAAGGAAAAATCTGGAAAGAGCCGATTTATTAGCCTTTGCAAAATCTATGAATATTAAAAAAGCAGAAAAAATTATCTCTGAAATAAATAGTAAAGTGCAAAATTGGAATAATTATGCCGACGAAGTAAGTGTAGATCCTAAAATGCGAGACATGATTAAAGGAACGTTGTTGAATATTTAAACTGTCTTGTTTTCTGATAAGAAATTAAGATTTGCTTAAATGTGATTGGGATGGTTTCAGTTACCTTAATTTAAATCCCGAAAATTTGTTCCCTGCACCAACTAAATTTTTTTTACTTTTGACATCTTATACCAAATGGACTTTAGTCTTGGCTATAAAGCTAAATGGTATAATGCTGATGTATGTTGAGTTGGGTCGTATATGAGCTTGCGAATTTAGGATTCAAACAAAACAACAATCGGTATTAATAAAGCGTAAGAGATTGTGACGAAAAGAAAGATTGAATTATTAGCACCGGGAGGAGATGTTGATTCCATAAAAGCGGCAATACTTGCAGGAGCAAATGCTGTGTATTGTGGGTTAGATCAATTTAATGCAAGAAACAGAGCTGTCAACATCAGTTTTCAGGATCTGCAAGGAATTTTGCACTTGGCTCACAGCCACAATTGTGAAGTCTTTCTTACTCTTAATATAATTATAATAGAACGTGAAATTCCGGCTTTAATTAACTTGCTTAACAAGTTGGTAAATACCAGTATAGATGGTGTAATTGTACAGGATTTGGGAATACTTTATTTGCTCAAAAAATATTTTAAATCACTAAATGTTCATGCTTCTACTCAGCTGACTACTCACAACGAAGGGCAAATGAAATTTTTAAGTAAACTTTCTGCTGCTCGTGTGAATCTATCCCGGGAGTTAAACATTCAGGAAATAAAGCATTTATCATCTGTCGGACACGAGAATAATGTTTTAACAGAGGTGTTTGTGCATGGTTCCAATTGTATTTCTTTTTCGGGAATCTGCTATATCAGTTCTGTTATGAGTGGAAATTCGGGAAACCGGGGGCGTTGCAGTCAACCTTGCAGAGATCAGTACAAAACGACTATGGCGGGTAAAGAATATCCGTTGAATTTAAAAGATAATTCGGCTTTTTTTGATCTAAAGGAATTGTACGAAGCAGGTGTTGATTCTCTGAAAATTGAAGGACGAATTAAGAAATACGATTACGTGTATACTGTTGTAAATGCGTGGAGAAATCAACTCGATAGTTTTTACAATCAGAACCAAATTGGAAAAGATAACAGCATATTGTACAAGGTGTTTAATCGTGATTTTTCGAACACTCTGTTAACAGGAGAGATCAGTAGAAATATGTTTATCGATAATCCCCGCGATCATTCCATCAAGCATCTTTCCGAAATTAATTTGTACGCTTCCGCTGATGATATGGAGAAAGGACAATTAAAATTATACACGGAAAAAGAAGAAATTAAAACTGCTGTTGAAAAGAAGATCAATGAGCTAAATGCAGCAAAAGCTCCTTTGCAAATCAGTCTTTCGGGAGAATGCGGGCAAGCTTTGAAAGTCTCTGTAAAAACACCGGAATATACATTTGTTGTACTTTCAGACTGTAATTTACTGGCAAAAGGAACACAACCCTTAAATTATGAAATGGTTTTGAAGAGATTCAAGGCTTTTAATGATACCGAATATTTTATTGAGGAAATGAATCTGAAGCAAGTTTTGGATGATGTTTATATTTCTTTTAAAGAACTTACCTCGCTTAAGAAAAAAATCCTTTTCATTTTAAATGGATCCAAAAATACTCTTGAACCTGTTTTGCTTCCTGTTGTAAAAAAAATAGGGAAAACACTTGATAAACCAAGTCTTTCTGTACTAATATCTTCTGAAGAAGATGTTTCCCTTTCCAAAGAAAGCAATGCTGATATCTATTTTCAACTACCCAATAGTTTCAAAAAAAAGTGTTCCTATTTTGTAGAATTATTTACAAAGAACAAAAGCTTGATTCCTTACTTTCCTTCGGTAATTATAGGGGAAGATTATGGTGCTGCAGTTGAATTTCTGCATCGGGTGAACCCAAAAATGATTGTTACAAATAATACAGGAATTGCCTACGAAGCTAATCAGTTAGAAATTGATTGGATTGCCGGTCCACATTTAAATACAGTGAATTCTTATAGCTTACTGGCTTTACAGGAGAATTTTAATTGTACCGGAGCATTCATCTCTAATGAGCTGACAAAGCATCAGATTCAAGGAATAAAAACACCTGCAGATTTCAAATTGTACTACAGCATTTATCATCCCATTGTGCTCATGACAAGCAGACAGTGTTTGTTTCATCAGGTAACTGGTTGTGAGAAAAATAGAGTGGATGGTACTTGTATTCAAACTTGCGAGAAGTCTTCATCCATCACCAATCTAAAAAATGATTCGTTTAGAATAGAAAAATCTATAGGGAATTACCATACAATCTATAATGAAAGAAATTTTTTGAATACAGATATTGGTAACGATTTGCCCAATTTTTTTTCTTCATTCATGATTGATTTACGGGATGTGACGACTGACACAATTATCAAGCTAAATAAAATAGAAATCATTCGTCTTTTTGAAAACCTGTTAAATGGAAATACAGCTTCTAAGGAAGAAGTGAAAAAAAACATCTACCATTCAACAAACAATCAATACAAAAAGGGAATTTAGTTGTATCCTTAAAATGAAAGAGCAATCTTTGCACGATCAAAAAACAGAGCCTTAATTCGATATTCGCAGATATAAATAATGGAAGAGAATCAGAAACCACAACATAAAGTAAAGCTAAGATTTCAACCAAGAGGTTGTGCTATCCTTCACGAAGATCAGGATATTATTGTTGTTGAGAAAGTGAGTGGTTTGCTAACCATGGGAAGTGATAGAGAGCGTCAAAAAACGGCATATCAGCATTTAACCCATTACGTAAAAAAAGGCAATTCCAGATCAAAGAATCGGGTATTCATCGTTCATCGTTTGGATAAGGATACTTCTGGCGTGCTGGTATTTGCAAAAACCGAAGCCGCAAAAATATTCTTGCAAACCGAGTGGCAAAGTTTCAGTAAAACATACATTGCGGTGGTTGAAGGAAAAATGAACGAAAAGGAAGGCATCATAGAATCTTACCTAACCGAGAATCGTATTCATAGGGTTTTCTCTGTACAGAATCCGAATAAAGGCAAGCATGCAAAAACCGGCTATAAAGTAATCCGGGAATCGAAATACTTTAGCATGCTCGAAATAAACTTGTTTACCGGTCGTAAAAATCAGATTCGTGTTCATTTTGCAGAACATGGAAACCCCGTAGCCGGCGATAAAATATACGGCATAAAGGGAAAGGGAGTAAAGCGATTAGCCCTTCATGCTAGATCACTAACTATACGGCATCCGTTTACAAAAAAGGAAATGACATTTGAAGCAGGTACTCCTGGATTCTTTAAGCAACTTCTTAAATAACAATTACTTAAATGTTTTGATGTTTGTTTGGTGAGTAATCCTTTCATCAACAGATGGAAGCTGGCAATGAAGGTATTTTACATTTTCATCAAGTTAAATAAACAATAGTTCGTTAAGGTTCTGTAAGTGTTTGATTTTTAGCATGATTTGTTTGAGTGTATCTCTGCGTTAAGGTATGGTAATAAGCGCTTTGTGAGATAGTGTCATAAAATGTGCCGTCTTCATAATCTTCATCCCAAGGAAAGTTCTCTCCATATTTGAAATTTTTTTGTTAGGTCTGTTAGTTCTTTACTCTTCCTTTTTGTACTGAAACGAAACAATTTCTTAACAAAAGAGATGTATCTTTTTATTATTTCATAAACTAGCTTACGGCATAAGTTAACAAGCACAGAATATATTTATTCCATAAATTAATCTGTTATACTTATGCCTAAAAGCAAACGTGAAGTAGATGTTCTTGTTCTTTCAGATATTCATTTGGGAACTATAGGGTGTCGAGCGGAAGAATTATTAAAGTATTTAAATTCAATTCAGCCTAAAAAGGTGATTCTCAATGGAGATATTGTGGATATTTGGCAATTCAGTAAGCGGTTTTGGCCAAAATCTCATATGCGGATTATCAAACATTTCACCTCTTTTTTATCCAAAGGGATTCCTGTGTATTACGTTACCGGAAACCACGACGAATTACTTCGGAGATTTGAAGGATTCACCTTGGGAGGTTTAAGCATTGTAAATAAAATCGTTCTTAACCTGGATGGGAAAAAAGCATGGATTTTTCATGGAGATGTTTTTGATGTTACCATGCAGTATGCCAAGTGGTTAACCAGATTAGGATCTATTGGTTACGATCTGTTGATCTTGATTAACTCAGCAGTTAATTTTTTCGCTAAAATGTTAGGTAAGGAGAAGGTTTCTCTTTCAAAGAAGATTAAGAATAGTGTGAAATCGGCGGTGAAATACATTAATAATTTCGAGGAAATAGCGGCAGATATAGCCATAACAAAAGGCTACGATTATGTAGTATGCGGGCATATTCATCACCCCGAAATGAAGAAGGTGAGCAATAAAGAGGGGTCAACAATGTATCTTAATTCCGGAGATTGGATTGAGAGTTTGAGTGCTTTGGAATATCATCAAGGGAAGTGGAGTATTTATGAGTACAATAAAGACGGAAAGGCTAAGAATGTAGTTCCCGATTTGGAAAGCTACAAGCTGGACGATTATGACAAGATCTTTAAGGAAATGCTTGGAGAATTTACATCCGGGGAAAAATTTGAATTGTCATGATGTACAATAAATGTCTGATTCGTTACACTTTCTTACACTTAATATTCAATCAATGAAAATACTTTACGGAATACAAGGTACCGGCAATGGACATTTAAGCCGGGCTATTGAATTGATTCCTCATTTGCAGGAAGTAGCCGAAGTGGATATTTTAATTTCAGGCCTTCATCACGATCTTGAATTTAATCATCCGGTAAAATATAAAAAGCAGGGTTTAGGTTTCTTTTTTGGCAAGAGTGGTGGAGTAGATATTTGGAAAACCATTCGAAAATTTAATGTTTATCGTTTTATTCGGGATCTAAAATCGCTTCCTGTTAAAGAATATGATTTGGTGATAAGTGATTTTGAGCCGATAACTGCATGGGCATGCAAACTTAAAAAAGTATTCTGCCTAGGCCTAAGTCATCAGTCTGCCATGTTGAATTCGCGAACACCTTTACCCGAAAATATTGATGTGTTCGGATTTAAAATACTAAAGCATTATGCTCCCTGTCCAAAAAATCTAAGTTTTCATTTTCAGGAGTATGGTCATAATATGTTTACGCCAATTATACGACGGGAAATTAGAATGCTGGAGGTGCAAAACAAAGGCTTTTATGTTGTTTATTTACCTGCTTTTTCTGATGAAAAAATAATTTCTGTTTTGTCGCAATTTTCATCCGTAAAATGGCTGGTTTTTTCGAAACACAGCAAGCAGGCTTATCAGAAAAATAATGTGAGCATTAGGACTGTTAATTCTGATGAATTCATAAAAGGTTTAAAGGATTGTGAAGGTGTGCTTTGTGGTGCCGGATTCGAAACTCCCGCAGAAACAATGTATTTGGGGAAAAAGTTGGCAGTTATCCCGATGAAAAATCAATTTGAACAGATCTGTAATGCACACGCTTTGGAAGAAATGGGAGTATCCGTTTTTGATGATTTAGAAGAGGAAAGTTTAGAGCAGATTAGACATTGGTTGAATGAAAATAAAAGTTTTACTCATATCAATTACCCCGATAATGCACGAAATGTGATCAATTACCTTGTGAATCACTTTACTGTAGGACTATAGAATATTTTTGATTGAATTGGATCGTAAGCTCATGTTGGTTTCATGGTCTTTTTATTGTATTTTTCCCTTTGGTAGGAATGATATTAAAAAAATTACAATATGTCCGAATTCATAAATAACAATAAAGCAAGAGTTGACTCCTTGTACGACTTTTGTTTTCATCTGATACAGGGAGAGAAGGGAACCGAATTAATCAAAAATCATCAGGAGGCAATTGATAACTTAACACCTAATGATATTGTTTTGGTCGTACATCGATTGGTAGAGGCCAAGGTTCCGATGGAAGAGCTTAAGATTGGTATTAATAAAGCACTAAATGTATTTCATAAAGTAATTCATAATCATCCTAAGGCTGATGTGGATTCGACACATTTTTTAGGCATTATGATGCGGGAAAATGCGGAGTTGGATACCCGATTGAAAGAAATAAAGCCTTTAGCCAAAAGTATTAATACAATAAAAGATGGAATAAAACTGGCGGCCGAAATATCTTTGTTGAAAGCTAAGGTTCAAGATCTGGCTAAGATGGAGAAGCATTATCAGCGCAAAGAAAATATTTTCTTTCCTTATTTCGAAAATCAATTTCCTGATTACAAATGTTTGGGGGTAATGTGGTCCATTCACGATGATATCCGAAAAGTTCAAAAACAATTGGTGGCTGAATTACAATCGGGTTTTATCGATCTAAAGCTTATAAATCGTTTGTTGGGCGATTTATTCTTTTTCATGTATGCAATTATATCAAGAGAGGAGTATCTGCTGTTTCCAGTCGCTTTAAATGCTGTTTCGGATGAG
This sequence comes from Labilibaculum sp., assembly GCA_016760525.1. Taxonomy (GTDB): domain Bacteria; phylum Bacteroidota; class Bacteroidia; order Bacteroidales; family Marinifilaceae; genus Labilibaculum. The sequence goes on along the minus strand of JAESUW010000022.1, from coordinate 9,203 downwards.
TTGTGGGATGAAATGAATAAACAGAGCCATGAGATAGGTTTTAGCTTTATAGAAGCACCGGAACTGGTTAAGGTAGAAAAGAAATTGGTAAAGAAGGCAAATAGCATGAAAGGAGAAGAGTTGGATATGAATCAGCTGGGTGATACCTTGCTCAATTTTGAAACAGGATTAATGACATTGAAGCAGGCAATGATGTTATTGAATCATTTACCAGTTGATATTACTATGATTGATGAAAATGACCGGGTGTGTTTTTTCTCAAATCCGAAAGAGAGATTTTTTCCTCGCTCGAAAGCCATTATTGGCAGAACGGTACAAAATTGCCATCCACCGGAGAGTGTTCATGTGGTAGACGATTTGGTAAAGGCTTTTAAAAGCGGCGATAAAGACAGTGAATCATTTTGGATTCAAATGAAAGGTCGTTTTATTCTAATTCAGTATTTCGCTTTGCGCGATGAGGATAATGCTTACAAAGGATGTATAGAAGTGAGTCAGGACGTAACCGATATTCGAAAATTGGATGGTGAAAAACGATTAATGGATTAAGAACATGCTTTAGATAGCTAAAACAATATAATTAAAAAAAGCCTGCAAACTCATACGAATTGCAGGCTTTTCTCATATTTTGAAAGCAGGGATTAGAGTCTGCTCATAAATTTTACAGGATCGATTATGTATCGAACGTGAAATGCGTTTCCAATGTTTCCGCCTTCGTCCGAAGCTTCTATCTCGAAGCTTAACTTTTTGCCGTCTACTTTTACCAATTTAGCAGAACAAGTAACAACAGCACCAACTTTAGTGGCTTTGTTGTGTTTGGTGTCAATTTGAATGCCAACACTGTCAGTTCCTGTTTTCATTTCAGGATCGATACAGGCAATTGCCGTATTTTCCATAAATGCTACCATGGCCGGAGTCGCAAATACTTCTAATTTGCCTGATCCATGATGTATTGCTGTATCCTTGTTGGTTACAGTCATTGTTTGTGTTACAGTTAATCCTTCTGCTAAAGCCATCTAAGTGTTTGTTTATATCGTAATTCTATTATTCAAATTCTGAAGTGAAATGGAATTCAAGTTCAGGGTAATTGTTTTGCGCCATTTGCAGCATATATCCCGAATCAGCAAGGAAAACATCCCTTCCATGTTTATCTTTTGCGATGTACTGAAATTTAGCCTTTTTAAATTCCTTTAGCTGCTCGTCATTATTTGACTTGATCCAACACGCTTTGTGCAGATTGATGTGTTCCCATCTACAAGAAGCACCGTATTCGTGAAGCAAACGATACTCAATAACCTCAAACTGAAGAGCACCAACTGTACCAATTACTTTTCGTCCGTTAAATTGTGAAGTAAATAGCTGAGCAACACCTTCATCCATCAACTGATCAATTCCTTTTGCCAATTGTTTCGATTTCATCGGATCGGCATTTTCAATGTACTTGAAAAGCTCTGGAGAGAAACTTGGAATACCTTTAAAGTTAACCTTTTCACCTTCGGTTAAAGTATCTCCGATTTTAAAATTTCCAGTATCATGCAAACCAACAATATCGCCAGGATAAGCTTCTTCAACAATCGATTTTTTTTCTGCCATAAATGCTGTAGGACTCGAGAATTTTAATCTCTTGCCATTACGAACGTGCAAGTAAGGAGTATTACGTTTAAATACACCCGATACGATTTTAAGGAAGGCAATACGATCTCTGTGATTTGGATCCATATTCGCATGAATCTTGAATACAAAGCCGGATAACTTTTCTTCTGTTGGTTCAATCAAACGTTCAACAGTGTGACATGGCAATGGGGAAGGAGCAATTTGAACGAAAGCATCTAAAAGCTCACGAACTCCAAAATTATTTAATGCTGATCCGAAAAAGACCGGAGCAATCTTGGCATCCAGGTATTCTTGAATATCTAATTTTGGATAAACACTGGAAATCAACTCCAGTTCCTCTCTTAGAATCTCAGCATCATCACCAATATATTCTTCCAGTCTGGGATCGGAAATATCATCAAATTCAATAGTTTCCTGAATTGTTTGAGTTGCTGGTGTAAACAAACTCAAATTCTTTTCATATATGTTGTAAACACCCTTAAAATCCGGTCCCATATTAATTGGCCAGCTCAATGGATTTACGTTAATATTTAATTCAGCTTCAATTTCATCAAGTAAATCAAATGCGTCTTTACCACTACGGTCCATTTTGTTAATGAAAACAATAACCGGAGTTTTTCGCATTCTACAAACCTGCATCAGTTTTCTGGTTTGCGCCTCAACTCCTTTTGCAACATCAATAACTATAATTACACTATCGCAAGCAGTTAGAGTACGGAAAGTATCTTCCGCAAAATCCTGGTGACCCGGTGTGTCAAGGATATTTATTTTATGACCTTTGTACTCGAATCCCATTACAGAAGTTGCAACAGAAATTCCTCTCTGTCTTTCAATTTCCATGAAATCGGAAGTAGCAGTTTTTTTTATTTTATTCGATTTTACAGCACCTGCAACATGAATAGCACCACCAAACAGAAGTAATTTTTCTGTTAGTGTTGTTTTTCCCGCATCCGGGTGAGAAATGATTCCAAATGTTCTTCGTCTGTTTATCTCGTCTTTAAACCCCATCGATAGTATTTTCTTTAAAATAAAAGCACGCAAAAGTAAGCATTTTTACTGAGTACATGTGTTTAATTGTTGATTAAATAATGCACTTTTTAGCCTTCTGCCCAAAGTAAAACAACTATGTCTTTAAATGCTTGTAAGCTTGGCAATGCTAACGTTTGCTTAATAATTAAGTTTTCTTTTAGTAGTTTTACGCATCAAAATTTCGAACAGAATAATTTATGAAACGAATAGGTTTACTTTCTGATACTCATGGATGGCTTGATCCTGTTGTGGTAAAGCATCTAAAAGAATGTGATGAAATATGGCATGCCGGAGATATTGGAGGAGTTGAAATCGCTGATAAATTAGCTGAGATAACTACGCTAAGAGCAGTTCATGGAAATATAGACGGTCATGATATTCGCATTGATTACCCTAAACACCAACGTTTCTTTTGTGAGGATGTTGATGTTTGGATCACACACATAGGAGGCTATCCCAAAAATTACGATCGGAATGTTAAACCCGAAATTTTTGAGAATGCTCCACAATTATTTATTTCAGGTCATTCGCATATTCTTAAGGTGATTTTCGACAAAGAATTGAATCTTTTACATGTAAATCCGGGAGCTTCAGGGATTCATGGTTTTCATAAAGTACAAACCATGGTGAAATTCACAATCGACGCAAAGGAAATTAAGGATCTTCAAGTTGTAGAATTTGGAAATAAAAGCAAGTAATTGTTTGCTGTTTTTTAAATTTTAAACACCTGAAAAGTCTATTTTATCAAGGGGGAATTTATGGGAGTAAGGGGATGATTATACCCTTTTAAAAGTTGTGTTAAAGGTCGTAAAGATTTTTAGCTTAGGCTTTTTAATATAGCAAGTTTTTGTTATATTTAGATATTTAAATTTAATTATACTTAACAGACTGTTATGTTGCTGAAAGCACTACAATCAGCTGTAGGTCAAGGAGTCGTAACTTGAATGATCTGCATGAGAAAACGCATAAAAAGATCGGAAACTCCGATAATATTCCTTTTCTTTTTGAGTTCACTTCCGATTCGAACTAGTTACCAATGAAAATAGTTATAAATCAAAAATTCATTAACCTATGCTATTTGATTTTAAATTGATAAAATCTGTTTACGAACAAATGCCTGAAAAGGTGAAGAATGCCCGAAATAATTTGGGCAAACCGCTTACTTTGAGCGAGAAAATTTTATACTCTCATTTATCTGCAGAGGAAAAGGGGAGTAAGTTTACAAGAGGAGAAGATTATGTAAATTTTGCTCCCGATAGAGTTGCCATGCAGGATGCCACAGCGCAAATGGCACTATTACAGTTTATGAATGCAGGAAAGTCTAAAGTTGCTGTCCCTTCAACAGTACATTGCGATCATTTAATTCAAGCATCAATTGGTGCAGAAAAGGATTTGGCTGATGCTAAACAACAAAACAATGAAGTATACGATTTCTTGGAATCTGTATCTCAGAAATATGGAATTGGATTTTGGAAGCCCGGAGCTGGTATTATCCATCAAGTAGTTCTTGAAAATTATGCATTTCCTGGAGGAATGATGATAGGAACCGATTCTCATACTGTAAATGCAGGAGGATTAGGAATGGTTGCAATTGGTGTTGGTGGAGCCGATGCTGTAGATGTAATGGCTGGGATGCCTTGGGAATTGAAAATGCCTAAATTGATAGGTGTGAAATTAACAGGGAAATTAAGCGGTTGGGTTTCTCCTAAAGATGTAATATTAAAAGTAGCTGGAATTCTTACTGTAAAAGGTGGAACAGGAGCTATTGTTGAATATTTCGGAGAAGGTGCAGATGCTATGTCTTGTACAGGTAAAGGAACCATTTGTAATATGGGAGCTGAAATTGGAGCAACAACATCTATTTTTGGTTACGATCAAAACATGAGTAATTACCTTCGTCACACAGGACGCGAAGAGGTTGCTGATTTGGCAGATGTGGTAATGGAGCATCTGCGTTCAGACGTAGAAGTTTATGAAAATCCTGAAAAATATTACGATCAGGTAATTGAAATTAACTTATCTGAAATGCAACCCTATATTAATGGTCCGTTTACACCAGATTTGGCACATAGCTTAAGTGAGTTTGGTAAGGCTGTTAAGGAGAATGGTTACCCTCAAACTTTAGAGGTGGGATTAATTGGGTCTTGTACCAATTCTTCTTATGAAGATCTTTCGAGAGCTGCTTCTCTGGCGAAACAGGCAAAGGATAAGAATTTGAAAGTTAAAGCTGAATTTGTAGTAACTCCAGGTTCTGAACTGGTAAGATATACAACGGAACGCGATGGTATTTTAAAGGAGTTTGAAGACATTGGAGGAATAATTATGGCCAATGCTTGCGGACCTTGTATCGGACAGTGGAAACGTCACTCTGAGGATCCTACTCGTAGGAATTCTATTATTACTTCATTCAATAGAAATTTTGCCAAACGTAACGATGGAAATCCAAATACACATGGTTTTGTGGCATCGCCGGAGTTGGTTACAGCTTTGTCTATAGCGGGTGATCTTTGTTTTAATCCGATGACCGATACTTTGATTAATGAAGATGGTGTTGCGGTGAAATTGGATGAGCCAACAGGATTTGAATTTCCGCCAAATGGATTTGACATGAAGGACTCTGGGTATATAGCTCCGGGAACAGGTGGAGGCTCAATTGTTATAAATGTGAATGAGAGTTCGGAACGTTTGCAATTGTTAGCTCCATTTCAGGGATGGGATGGGAATAACATCACCGGTCTTAATTTGCTGATTAAGGCAAAGGGAAAATGTACAACCGATCATATTTCTATGGCTGGTCCATGGTTAAGATATAGAGGACATTTAGATAATATCTCTAACAATATGTTGATTGGAGCTATTAATTATTTTAATGAGGAAACGAATTCAATATTTAATCCGGTAAACGGAAAATATGAAGAAGTACCGGTTACTGCAAGAGATTTAAAAGCCAACGGATTAGGCTCTGTTGTAGTTGGAGATGAAAATTACGGAGAAGGATCATCAAGAGAGCATGCAGCAATGGAACCAAGACATTTAGGTGTTAAGCTTGTTATTGTTCGTTCTTTCGCAAGAATTCACGAAACGAACCTTAAAAAACAAGGGGTTTTGGGATTAACATTTGCAAATAAAGCTGATTACGATAAAATTCAGGAAAAGGATAAATTTGATATTATCGGATTAACAGATTTTACCCCTGGAAAAGCGTTGGAATTAATTGTTACTCATGAAGATGGTTCGAAAGATACTATTGTGGCAAATCATTCTTATAACGATGTGCAGATTGAGTGGTTTAAGGCAGGAAGTGCATTAAATCTAATAAGAAAACAAAACGCAAAATAAACAATAACAAATGCTAATGTGAAACTGATCTCCCCCGGTTAGTTTCCAAACCTAAAGTTTAGACCATATGAAAAAAACATTAAAGCAAACCTTGTTCGAAAAAATTGAGAAGCATAGACCTAGGACAAAAAGATTATTGGAAGAATACGGGGATGTAGTTATTGGCCAGGTTACTATAGCCCAAGTGATTGGAGGAATGAGGGGACTGAAATCCTTAGTTACTGATATTTCTTATCTGGATCCGGATGAGGGGATTAGATACAGAGGATATACATTGGAAGAAGTAATTGAAGGCCTACCAAAACCTAAAGGAGCAGATATGCCTTATGTTGAGGGTTTGTTTTATTTGCTCCTTACCGGAGATTTCCCAAATCAGGAAGAGGTAATGCAGGTAGTTGATGAATTTAGCAAACGTCGAATTGTGCCTCGCTATGTTTATGAGGTAATCGATTCATTTCCTTGCTGTAGTCATCCAATGGCGATTTTCTCAACGGCTATTCTTACTCTGAATCGGGAATCTGTTTTTAACAGACAATACCATGCTGGATTAAATAAAAAGGAATATTGGGATGCTACCTATGAGGATTCATTAAATTTGCTTGCTAAATTACCTGAGATAGCTTCTTATATTTATAATAAATTATATCGTCAGGGACCAAGAATTCAATCCAATCCAAACTTGGATATGGGAGGAAATTTTGCCCACATGATGGGTATTGCCAAGCCTTACGATGATGTTTCCCGTTTGCATTTTATCATTCATAGCGATCATGAAAGTGGTAATGTGAGTGCGCATACAGGTCACTTGGTAGCCAGCTCATTATCAGATGTATATCTTTCTATTTCAGCAATGATTAATGGTTTGGCGGGACCATTGCATGGACTTGCAAACCAGGAAGTTTTAAGATGGTTGCAAGAGGTAATGGATAAAATGGACAATCGTATTCCTACTAAAGAAGAGATGACGCAGTTTGTATGGGATACATTGAACTCGGGACAGGTAATTCCGGGTTTTGGTCACGCTGTATTGCGTAAGACCGATCCTAGATATATGCTTCAACGTGAATTTAGTTTGAAACATTTACCTGAAGACCCTATTTTCAAATATGCAGATATGCTTTATCAGGTTGTTCCTGATATTCTTAAAGAGCATGGAAAGGCAAAGAATCCTTGGCCAAATGTTGATGCTCAGTCGGGTGTTATTCAGTGGCATTACGGAGTTACAGAATATGATTTCTACACAGTTCTTTTTGGTATAGGACGTTCAATTGGTATTTGTGCGAATGTAATTTGGGATCGTGCTTTGGGTTATCCATTGGAAAGGCCTAAATCGATTACTACTGATATGCTTGAGGAAATTGCTGGTATTAAGAAAATGATAGGAGCTGAAGAGTAGAATTATTTTTTTATTTTAAAATATAAAGCTGATTTCCGTAAGGAATCAGCTTTTTTTGCAATAAAAAAAAACTGTAAAAAAGCTGGTGAAAACTTTTCTACAGTTTTATGCAAAAACTAACAATATGGAAAACGTTCCAATGAATTCTAACTAATTTGTAAAAGAAAAAAGAAACACTTCAAATCCTACAACACATTTCTAACCCAAACCTAAACCACGCAGGATTTGAAGTATTCTCGTAGCAGAAGCACTGCTGCAATCTCCGTTTCGTTTAACAATTCGGTCAATTAACCTTGTTGTTATATCTCTTTCACCTTACAAATATGCAGGTTTTTTTAGTGGGAGGAATCATTGATTTTACCCAATGTACAGGAAATAAATACTCAAAAATAATGGGTGATTTACGCCAGATAATATATGGATGGTTCGTATAGTCTTGGTTGTGAGTAATTAGAAAGAAAAAAGCCAATCGTTTGTCGATTGGCTTTAAGTATTGGTTATTTTTCTGAGGATATAAGTAATCCCCGAATTTCAAGTTCTAATTTTTCAAGATCATTACCAATCTGGGTTTTCATATTTTTAAATTTACCGCTTATGCTATTCGATAAATTTTTATAATAATCAACTCCTGTTAGCAGGTTTTGTTTGTATTTCTCAAGAGATCTTAACTGTTTCGCTACAGGATTATGAAGCTCATCAATCTGTTCCTTTAAATAGTCAATGTACATATTCATTTCTTTTATGAACATATGAGGTCTGTCGGTTCTAACAATTAGATTGGTTCGATTGTAGATATGATCAATCATTTCCTTTAATTTGGCTTTTTTCGAAAAATAGGCCAAGTTTGGTCCCGGACAAATTGCCACACCATCGCCATCAGCTTTTGTATCGATATGATTAACCAAAAATGAAGCCGCCGATAATCCTTTACACAAACAGGTTTTTCCAAGAAGTAAACTAACTTCTTTTTCATATTGCTGTTTTGGAAGATTTTTCTCTTTCAAATCAGTAAGTTTTAACTTTTGATATTGAACGGAAGCAGTACAGATTGGTTTTTCAGTAAATTCAGTATTAGCCAGCATGTATTTTTTTGTACATGCACTACCTGGCTTGTTTTCTGCAAACTTTTTAAGAATGTCTCTGTCTCTTGTGTTTCCAAGAAGAGTATTGTAACGAATACCTAGTGGTGAAGCATGACTTAGTGCTAAATCCTTTTCTTTAGCCTCCCTAAGTAGGTGTAAAGTACTTTCATCAACATCGCAAGCTTCGGGAACTAAAAGAAATGGAGTACCCCAACCTATGGAATCCAGATTATAGTGGTCCATAAGGAATTCTTGCTCTTCAGCAGTTCCAACTCCACCTTGCGCCGTAACTTTAATATCTAAATTTGATTCAGGGCAGGCTCTTTCCTTTCCTCTTAGAGCTTGAAATAAGATCTCGTTGAGAGTTGTTTTTAGTTCGTCTCTGTTTTTCTTAAATTCTTCTAGAATTGGACCCATTAAAAAGCCTTCGGTTGCAAAGGCATGACCTCCACAGTTAAGACCGGATTCAATTCGGAATTCAGAAATCCAGATTCCTTTTTTAGCAAGGTATTTACCCTGTATTAAAGCTGAGCGGTAATCGCTGACTTTCAGTACGATTTTCTTCTTAATGTATCCTGTTTCATCGGGATAAAAGTCTTCAAATTGCTCTAAATAGCCATATAATCGTGGGTTCATTCCAGCAGATAAAACCATGGAGCTCTCCAGGTTACTCATGGCAAATCCACGAAGAGCTGCATGTGCATCGTTATATTCTGTAGGTAATTGCTCACCTTTATAAAAGTTAT
>JAESUW010000125.1 GCA_016760525.1 Labilibaculum sp. | reverse complement strand
TTCTATTCTGAATAAGATCTTAACAAAAAAAATGAAGAAATCTCAATGTATTTTGAACAAAAACTACTAACTATTCATCAATAATCGTCTATTCACTTATCAAAATGATTGATTCATAAAAAATAAACTGTTGCATACCACAAAGCTTAACATCATACATTATCTTTACCGATGAAGAAAGTCTATTAAGCACTTAGGTGATTAATTGTACTAATTCATAAGTAAATTTAAGTAGTAGTTTAGGGCGGCTAGTCACCGCCCTTTTTTTATTTCATATATTAACATTTCCCTTTCTTTCGTATAAATTAATCAGTTAAAATAAACTTACGAATAAGAATGAATATGAGAAATACATTTAATTGAAATTCCTGTAAAGGACTTCGCCAGAGCTAAAAAATTCTACAGCTACCCATTAAATTTCGAAATGCAAGAATTTCAAATGGGTTCTTATCTAATGGAATTCTTTCCTTAATAATCAAGAAAATGAAGGTGTTGGTAATGCTATTGCAAAAGGAGATATGTATACTCCCAACAAAAAAGGTACTATGGCTTATCTAAATTAGAGATAATGATTTAAAGCCAATACACGGCAGGGTTGAAAAATCAAGCGGCAAAATAGTAATACCTAAAACCATAATCACACCTAGAATTGGGTGTTTTGCAGTTTTTGAAGACTCCGAAGACAAGCATGTTACTCCACATTCTAAAGGATAACTGATATAAAAAAGAGGGTGTCCGAAAAGTTCAATTTTATTGTTATTCTGATCCCGATAGCCATCGGGATCGCTCAACATGACGTTTCTAAGTGAAACTTTACTTTTCGGACACCCTCTTTTCTTTTTAAGAGATTTATTTTTTTAATTCCTCTTCAATTGCCTTCTTCATTCCTTCAAACTCTTCATGATTAAACAAACGGGTGAGATAAATAATTTTGCCTTCTCTATTTATAATAACATTGCGGGTTACGCCACTTTCCTTGTGTGCATATTTGGTAAATATTTCTGCGCCCTCATCCAAAGCAACCGGATACGTAATTCCTGTAGCTGAAATTAATTTCTCAACCTTTTCTAATGGTTCATCCAAATCTAAGGCATACAGGGCAAAATCTTTCTCTTTATGTTTCTGCCAAATCTCCTTCTCGATAAACGGCATTTCTTTTCGACACACCCCGCACCAACCAGCCGTAAATTGCAACATCACAACTTTTCCTTTTAAATCTGACAGCTTCAATTTACTTCCATCAGTTAAATTCATTTCAAAATTGGGTGCCACATCTCCTACCTTCACAATATACCCTCTGGAATCCGGTACTTGTGCCATTCCTGAAAAAACTAATCCCATAATTAAACCAATTGTTATAATTACTTTATTCATTCCTAACTTCTTAAATTCAAGAAAAAATTACATCACCAAACCTAAACAAATAAAGATAAAATTCAAATAAGCTTTGCAAGCTACTTTAAATATTATAAATCTTGATTTTTCGGTAAAGAGTTTTTCTATCGATATTTAATAAGCGCGCGGCCTTACTTTTATTATTATCCGTAATATTTAAAATTCTTTTAATTTTCTCGTCTTCGCCTTCAGATTCGAACAAAGGATTAAAATATTCCTGAATATTTTCATAAAAAGAAAACGGTAGTTCATTTAAAGTAATTAACTCACTTTTTGCAAGAAGAGTTGCACGCTTAACGGTATTCTTCATCTCTCTTAAATTACCTGACCAAGTATAATTAGTAAGGACATACTCTGCACTTTTATCAAAACCAAGTACTGATTTCCCGAGGCTGCTATTTGCCATATTGAGAAAAAATTTCGCAAAATGCATAATATCAGACTTTCTTTCTCTTAAAGGAGGAACGTTGATTTGAAATTCATTTAGACGATGATATAAATCCTCCCGAAAAGACCCAATCTGTTGAGACTCATTTAAATTATCATTAGTTGCGGCAATAATCCTAACATCTACCGACACCTCTCTATTACTGCCTACAGGCTTTACTTTTCGTTCCTGTAAAGCTCGCAATAATTGAACTTGCGTTGAATGATTCAAGTTTCCAACCTCATCTAGAAAAAGAACACCTCCATTCGCAGTCTCAAAATATCCTGTTTTATCAGTAACAGCACCTGTAAATGCACCTTTTTCATGTCCAAAAAATTCACTTAGTGCCAAAGTTTTAGAAATAGATCCGCAATCGACTGCAACAAATGGTTTTTGGGATCTATCACTTTTCTCATGAATCATTTTCGCTACAATTTCCTTTCCGGTACCACTCTCACCCACAATTAAAACTGACATAAGGGTTGGGGCTATTAAATCGATATGCTTTAGTAATTGCTGCGATAATTTTCCTTTGCCTTGATAATAATCATGAATACCTGAAGACACTTGTAGTTTCGTTTTTACAATAGGTTTCTGATGCGAAAGAGCCTTATTAACAATATCCAAAACTTCATCGGGTACAAATGGCTTCGAAATAAAATCATAAGCTCCCAATTTAATCGATTTTATTGCAGATGAAATGTCTGCATAGCTAGTCATCATAACCACTTCGGTCTTTGGAGTAATTTGCTTCACAAAGCTAATGATTTCCATACCACACACCTCTGGCATTCTCAAATCAGTAAGTACAATATCATAAAATTTCAATTGGATCTTTTTTTTTGCCTCAACCGATGAAAAACTCGTAGTAACAAAAAAATCTTTTCTCTCAAAAAAATTTTTCAGCATTAAACAAAGTGTTGCATCATCATCCACAATAAGAATACTATTCATATTACTGATCGATTTTATTTTGTGAAATTTAACTCTTTTGATATTTAATTGCCAACAGGATAACCTCTATCGAAATATTGAAATACAATATCGATAGAGGCCTGAGCATTATAAGTTTGGGCAAAAAAACTTACGTGGATTTATTATTTAAACCGCCAGATCTTCCTGCTTTACGAATTCTCCTTTCGCATTAAAATAAACAGCAATATTTCCCTCTGGTTTTGACAAGATAATCTTGTACGATCCATCGTTTCCGATAAATGATTTAAGCATTGCATAATCAGAATATGATTTCGCAAGCGCAGTCTGAACCTTTTGGGGAAGTTCTTCGGCTTTTAATTCTTCATATTTTACATCTTCCTGCACAAGGCTTGTCTCTGAAACCAAATTTCCAGCCGAAACTGATGTTGGAATACTCAAACTACATAATAATGCTACTGCTGACACAATCAAAACTCTTTTCATAACTAATCAATTTTTATTTAAAATATTAATAAAATAATAACATGATCTATTATGAAATTTCTATGCCAGAAATAACATATTACAACACATGGTGCGCTAAAATACTACACACCTGAGTTTTATAATCGTAAAACAAATGTAAACACTATTAAATATCCCACAATCAAATTGTAGACTACACAATAACGTGGGGATAAATTCCACTTTTTATTGACTATAAAATAAATTCACAGCACGTAAATATTTATTTATTTGGATATAAATTAAGGGAATTATAAAATTGAAAGGTGGGAGTATTATAGTAAGTGTTAAAAAAGTTATCTAATCGATTAACTATTTCTTTTAACAATTAAATTTAGAAAATAATCTTTTGCCAGCTGTTTTTTAAATTTCAAATATAGAACTACTGCCTTCGACAGCAACTTATCATTAATAAGGAATTTTTTCAGAAGATAAGCTGAGCCTGCATATGGTAGAGCCGAAATAAAAATATCTTTAAACCCCATCCTGCCTTTTAAATTTAGTCCAATATAAATCAATTTAGCTGAGAAGTTTACGACTAAAAATACAATTGGAGGTATAAGTACTTTATAATCGACAACACCATGAAAAATTGCATAAACAATAATCCCGGGAAAAAGTACAGCACCAATTACACCTGCGACAAAACTCCATGCGACCAAAGCAGAACTAACATACAATACTACTGATAAATTATTATACACTATAATTTTCACCAGATATTCCTTTTCCGTACTTGTAAAATCATCCTGACCATCTACGTAAGTACAAAAACCACTTCGTGCACAAGCACATTTCTCCTGATACGAAAGCTCATTCATTCTTTCCTTTTTTTAAAATAGCTCTTAACATCTCAGGCAAGTTGGCTCTATACATTAATATGCAACTAAAGAGCAATGCAGTTACCGCCATTGCAAACAACTGCCCACCATCAGAATTCCCATCATATTCAACAACTACACCTAAGGAAGAAAATAAATGAAACCCAATTGCTCCAATCATTAATCCTGAAGTAATTACAGCTGCAATTTTCCATAAATTAGGTAGAAAAAACAAAATGCCAACTATCAGTTCAATTGCTCCAATCCCAAATCGCCCCCATGGCTCCATGCCAATTACTGTAAAAACATAAACAGCGTCAGGATATCCGGAAAATTTAAAATGCAAAGTTTGAATCAATATAATAGCAGTTACAATTCTAAGTAACATCTCAACAGTTCTATATTTTCGTTTCGGCTTCATGATTATTTCTCTTTTTTTAAAACTACAAAATTTGTAAGAAGTATTCTATATTTCTTTGATAAATGCAAGATATGATGAGTTCCGAAAAAAATTATGAGTTGAATTATATCAAGAATACTAAAATGATATCTACCAATATAGAGTTAAAATTAAAACAGAATATAAAGTATCATTATTTACACTTTATTTTTACCTTTAATCAAAACTAACAACATGCAAATAAGAACATTACTAACACTTATTATTGCCTCAATTACAGTGGCATGCAACTCTCCTGAACGAAGTTTAAAAAAAAGCTGAATCTGTCATCTCTACAGATAGAATGATAAACTACATTAAAGAATTGGGATCGGATGAATATCAGGAGCTTACTTAAATTATCAATAAGTAAAGCCCTTCAAAGAAGCCAATCCTCCAATTGATGTTTCTTTGTATGAACTGGATAAATCAAGTCCTGTTTTCATCATTGTCTCAGTCACTTGATCAAAACTAATTCTATGACGACCATCTGACAGAAGAGCATAAGTATTGTGATTTAAAGCTCGTGCTGCCGCAAAAACATTGCGTTCAATACATGGTATCTGAACCAAACCAAGTACCGGATCACATGTTAAGCCAAGGTGATGCTCTAAGCCCATTTCCGCAGAATACTCCACCTGATATACTGTTCCTCCATGCAACTGAGTAGCAGCTCCTGATGCCATTGCGCAAGCGGTTCCAATCTCTCCCTGACAACCAACTTCGGCTCCTGAAATTGATGCATTTGTTTTGACCAAATTTCCGATTAAACCAGCTGTTGCCAATGCTTTTAAAATATCCTTTTTCCCAAAATTATAGAATTTCTTATGATAGTAAAGAACAGCAGGAAGAACGCCACAGGCTCCGCATGTTGGTGCGGTTACAATGACTCCTCCACCAGCATTTTCTTCAGACACTGCCAAGGCATACGCATACAACATGGATCGTTTTCGTATTGGACCGCTATAAGTTTTGGCTTTTAAATGGTACAAATGAGATTTACGTGACAATTTTAATCCTCCTGGAAGCTCACCTTCGTTACTCATCCCTCTTTTAACAGCACTTTTCATTGCGGTCCAAACCTCATCCAAGTAGATCCAAATATCTTCTCCCTCCATTAAATCAACATACTCCCAAAGTTGTTTTTTATTAGTTCTACACCACTCTAAAATGTCATCCATGGTGTTTAGTTCATAAACTTTTTGAGAGGATAACTCTGTTGTATCATCGATTATTGCACCACCACCAACACTGTAAGCAGTCCACTCCTCTATCAACTCATCAGAAATATTAAAAGCTTTAAAACGTAATGCATTGGGATGTTTTTCCAAGAATTCTTTTGGCTTCCATAGTAAATTTAAAGTTTCCCCAACAAAAACTTTCTCAATCGCAACGCCCGTTAAATGCCCTTTACCTGTAGCGGCAAGACTTCCAAACAGAGTTACTTCGTATTTTTCCGCATTAGGATGACGTTGCAAAAACAATTCGGCAGCCTTCCGTGGTCCCATTGTATGACTACTAGAAGGTCCATATCCAATGCGATAAATTTCTTTTATTGATTCCATTTTGATGTTTAGCTGTTGTGTAAGTTGTGGGCAAATTTAAGAAAGTCAATACATATTCAAATGTAATTTGAATATATATTGCACAAAAAAAGAGAAACCAAATGATTTCTCTCTTTTGCTGGACTGATGAGCTTACTCATTTAAAACCAATCAACTGTTATAAATAAAACCAGCCATAAGGTCACATTTACCCTTTGGCTGGTTTTACAGTCTACTTCAGTGAGTTAATCACCTCCTGATTGATCTTCTTAATGCGGGCTTCATCAATTTTAATCACTTTTCTATCGTAAGTCATTAAACCATTAATTTCCATCTCCACATCGGTTGTTTGTGTATAAACTGCTGCTGAAAAACCTTTTTTAATAAATTTCTTTAATTGTTCGGCATAACGAATGTACTCGTCTGTTACTTCATCCGAAGTTTTAAACTGCACATATCCCCAGTTCTTTTCTTTCAGCCATAGATGTTCGTCTAAAGCCAGACCTATACCACCATACTCACCCAAAACGGTTACTCTCTGCGCATCATACAAATACATATCAGGCCCTGGATAGTTATGTAAATCTAAAATATCGCCCACAGGATAATGATTTCCACCACTGGCAGGATTTACCAATCGAGAAGGATCATAATCCTTTGTCCATTTAGCTATCTCTTCGGTTTTAAACTGTCCCCATGATTCATTAAACGGCACCCACACGGCAATAGATGGATAAGAATGTAAGTAATCCATAATCTCCTTCCATTCATCACGATACAACATCTCTGATTCAGGAGAACGTACTGCTTCTATACCGTTAAAATAGTTTCTATTCTGCCATTGTGGCCCTCTACCTCCATTTGGCATGTCCTGCCATACCAGAATTCCTATTTTATCGCAATGGGTATACCATCTTGCAGGCTCCACTTTTACGTGTTTACGAATCATATTGAATCCAAAATCTTTTGTTTTTTGCACATCAAATTTCAACGCTTCATCCGTAGGAGCTGTATATAATCCATCGGGCCACCAACCTTGATCAAGAGGTCCGTATTGAAAACAGTTTTTGTTATTTAGCTGCATACGCACAATGCCATCCTGATCACGCGCCATAGAAATTTTACGCATGGCAAAATAACTATTTACTTTATCCAAGATCTTTCCATCTCTGATAACCGACACTTGCATATCATACAAATAAGGAGAGTCAGGACTCCATAACTTAGGAGAATCTAATCTAATTACAACTGGTTCGCCATGTGCGGCAAGACTTTTCCTGATGACCTTTCCGTTGTCACTTACCCTTACTTCAATCACATCGCCATAAGCTGCTCCATCCACTTTAGCTTCAACAACCACAGTGTTATTATCTATATTGGGCGTGGTTTTGATACGAGTAATGTATTGCTTTGCTACAGGCTCAAGCCATACGGTCTGCCAGATACCGGTTACAGGTGTATACCAGATACCGTTAGGATTAACCGCTTGTTTCCCTCTGGCTTGAGAACCTTCATCTGTAGGATCGTACACCTTAACAACTAACTTTTGTGTACCACTCTTATTTAAATAGTGTGTAACATTAAAAGAAAAAGGAGCATATCCACCAATATGTTGTCCTATTTTAATATCGTTAACCCATAACTCAGTTTTCCAGTCTACGGCTCCAAAATGAAGCAACACTTCTTTATTCTTCCAATTTTTAGGAACATCAAAAGTGGTATGGTACCATAACACCTTATCCTTGTCAACCCTTTTTTGTACGCCACTTAAACTTGACTCTACCGCAAAAGGAACTAAAATTTCTCCATCGTAGGAGTTTGGAGCTTCCGCATCAACGGAAGTAATAGCGTAATCCCATAAACCGTTCAGATTTTTCCACTCCTGACGTTCCATAATAGGACGAGGATATTCAGGCAATACGTTTGCCGGATCAATTTGGCTTGCCCACTCCGTTTTTATTTTATCGCCTGCCGGCTTCCATTGTGCAATGCTGGTAATAAAAATACCAGCAGTAAACACCAGACTTAAAAATAATTTCCTTTTCATTTTAAAATATTTATAAAATTGATATTAGTTTGCTATTCATAATTTAAAAACAACATAAAAAAAGCCAGCCCATTAGTATAAAATACTTCCTGGCTGACTTTACCGTTTACTTCAAAGAATTAATCAATTCCTGATTGATATTTCTAATTCGTTTTTCATCAATCTTAATCACTTTTCTATCATAAGTCATTAATCCATTTACTTCACCTTCCACATCAGTAGTTTGAGTGTATACTGCTGCTGAAAACCCTGTTTTAATTAACTGCTTCAAGTGTTGAGCATAAATGATGTATTGCTCTGTCACCTCATCCGAAGATTTAAACTGAACATACCCCCAGTTTTTATCTTTCGCCCAAAGATGATCGTCTAAAGCCAAACCAATACCTCCATATTCTCCTAAAACCGTTACTCTCTGAGGATCATAAAAATAAAGTTCCGGACCTGGATAGTTGTGCAAATCTAAAATATCACCCACAGGGAAGTGATTTCCACCACTGGAAGGATTTACTAAACGCGAAGGATCATATTCTTTAGTCCATTCCACTATTTCTACAGTTTTAAACTGCCCCCATCTTTCATTGAATGGCACCCAAACAACTATTGATGGATATGAATAGAGATAATCCATAATCTCTTTCCATTCGTTTCTGTAATACTCTTCAGACTCTTTTGTGCGTTCCAATTCTATTCCGGTGTAATAATTACGCATCTGCCAATCTGGTTCAGCATCACCATTAGGCATATCCTGCCACACTAAAATTCCTATTTTATCGCAATGTGTATACCAGCGCGCAGGTTCTACTTTAACATGCTTGCGAATCATATTGAATCCAAAATCCTTTGTTTTCTGAATATCATATTTCAATGCTTCATCGGTAGGTGCGGTATATAATCCATCGGGCCACCAGCCTTGATCAAGAGGACCATATTGAAAACAATTCTTATTGTTCAGTTGCATGCGTACAATTCCACTCTGATCACGAGCCATTGAAATTTTGCGCATGGCAAAATAACTTTTTACTTTATCCAATGTTTTTCCACCCCGAACAACAGCAACCTGCATATCGTATAAGTGAGGAGTATCAGGACTCCATAACTTAGGAGAATCTAATCCTATTACAACTGGTTCGCCGTAAGCTGCAAGGCTTTTTTTGATAAACTTTCCATTATCACTTACTGTTACTTCAATCACATCGCCATAAGCAGCTCCATCTACTTTAGCTTCAACAACTACAGTGTTATTATCTATATTGGGCGTGGTTTTGATACGAGTAATATGTTGCTTTGCCACAGGCTCAAGCCATACGGTCTGCCAGATACCGGTTACAGGCGTATACCAGATACCATTAGGATTAGCCACTTGTTTCCCTCTTGCCTGAGGACCTTTATCGGTTGGATCAAAAACTTTAACGACCAATTTTTGTGAAACTCCAGCTTTTACAAAAGGAGTCACATTAAAAGAAAACGGTGCATATCCTCCTATATGCTCTCCAACTTTGATATCATTCACCCAAATTTCCGTTTTCCAGTCTACAGCTCCAAAATGCAGAATAACTTCTTTGTTTTTCCATGTTTTAGGCACTTCAAAATTTCTATGATACCATAATATGTTATTGGCTCCTACTGTTTTTTGTACACCACTTAAACTGGACTCTACTGCAAAAGGAACTAATATTTCACCATCAAAACTCTGAGGCAATTCTGCATTTATTGGGGTAATCGCATAATCCCAAAGGCCATTCAGGTTTTTCCATGATGACCTTTCCATTATTGGACGAGGATATTCAGGTAAAACATTCTGCGGATCGACAGACTCAGCCCATGAGGTCTTTATCTTGTCGCCGGCAGGTTTCCATTGTGCCATTACACTGTTAAATAACGCTGTTACTATCAACAGCGAAAACAAAAATAGATTCTTCATTATATTAATTTTAATTTTTACTTCACGCTAAATGCGTATACCGAGGACGATTTAAAAACGGTATTGGGTGATTTTATAATAGATGGGAAATTAGCTTGGTTTACTGCATCCGGAAAATGCTGTGTTTCCAGACAAAATGCAGTTCTAAAATCATCTTGAACACCTGACTTAAAGGTGTTTTTACTCTGCATAAAGTTTCCACTATAAAACTGCAATCCTGGTTCTGTGGTATACACTTCCATAACCACACCAGAGATATCTCCGATTACTTTTGCGGCCAAAGAAAACGAATCTTTCTCCTTTTTATCCAACACATAATTGTGATCATAGCCTAAACCATAAGTAAGTTGCTCATCCTCTTGCTGAATGCGATAACCAATAGACGTTAATTCCCTAAAATCAAATACTGTACCATCCAATGATGCAATTTTCCCCGTTGGAATAAGTGTACTGTCAACAGGTGTAAAACTGCTTGCTTTTATTTCCAAGAGATGATTTAATATCGTCCCTTTTCCTTCCCCATTAAGATTGAAAAAAGCATGATTTGTTAAATTTACTGGAGTAGCCTTATCGGTGATTCCCTGGTAATTAATAGTTAACTCATTGGCTGAAGTAAGCATATATTCTACTTCGACTTTTAAGTTTCCAGGTAATCCTTGCTCTCCATCTTTAGAATTGCAGCTCAATAATAAGGTGGAATCATTCACATTAAGCACATTCCAAACAACATATTGAAACCCTTTATATCCGCCGTGAAGGCAATTAGGACCATTATTTGTATCCATAGAATATTCAGTACCCTCCAAAACAAACTTTCCCTTGGCAATACGATTTCCAACCCGGCCAATTAAAGCACCAAAATAAGGTTCTGTTGCGTTCTTATATTCCATCAAACTTTTCATTCCTACTACTACATCAGTAGGTTTTCCATCCCGATCAGGAACTATAAGGCTTACAATACGCCCTCCGTAATTAGTAATCGAAACACTCATGCCATTATTATTCTTTAGCACGAACAGATCCGTTACTTCTCCATCTATGGTATCTTGAAATGCCTCTTTCGACAAATACGATGTGCAACAATTCTTAGTTTGTTTATCAGACCTAAGGTACTGACAACCAACAACAGAAAAAACGATTAAAACAAAAAATACAGACTTCATTTTTATTTAAATATTAAAAGTGAAACTAATATAACTTACTATACTTTAAGTGATTACTCAAACAACGGAATAATAGAAGAGCTTAAACTTGGAGTACCACCTTTAACCGAAGGCCACTCCTTATCCCATAAGATTTGATCCAGCATTAAAGCCCTGCCTTCGGGATGAATTTTATCTACTGCATGATAGAGTATCCAGCTTTTATCATTGCAGTCAACAATAATTTCTGAATTATGCCCACAGCCTACAAATCGGTTATTTTTTTGGATTATTATTTCGTGGTGGTTATTAATCATTTCCTGACCAGCTTTATCAGCATATGGACCTAATAAACTTTTAGACCGTGCTACTACCGTAGTATAGGTGCTGTTAACACCTTCGCAGCAACTTCCTATGGAAGCAAATAAATAGTAATATTCCCCTTTACGAAGAATGTAGGTTCCTTCATAAGCCGTACCTGCAACTTGTACTTTTTCAGCACCAGACTTCAATCCTAATCCATCTGAGTCCAATTCAACAGCAAAAATTCCCCGGAAGCTTCCCCAGAACAAATATTTACGACCATTGTCATCGATATAAAAAGGATCGATTGAATTTTGCACCTCTATCTCGTTACTTCTAAACAGTTTACCATGATCTGTAAATGGTCCCTCTGGTTTATCACTTGTTGCTACGCCAATACCACAGGTCCATTCCCCACCCCAAACCGACATGGAATAATACATCACGTATTTGCCATTGATAAAATTGATATCCGGAGCCCAAATACCTCCATTGGCTTCAAATGACGGACGACTTTCATCTGTAAATGCGGTGCCTACAAATTCCCAATCGATCAAATTTAACGATTTATGAATGGGCACATTCCGAATATTCTCCGTTGCATACAAGTAAAAATATCCATCTTCACCTTTAATAAGAGTCGGATCGGGCAAGCTATATTTTACGACAGGATTTGTATAAGCAAGCTCTTCTTCTTTATCTGGTTCAGATTGAACCTCTGTGTCTGCCATGTCTTTTTTGGAAGCACACCCAAACAGAATAAGAAACAATACGAAAACTTTTAAAACTCTCAGTATCATAATTTTATTTTTATCAAAAAACAGAAATAAACCTTTCCTATTTTCACTAGTTCAGGCTTATTACCCGCAATAAAATGCTGGTTTAATAATTGCAAAAACAATCCTTCTTCAATGGGAGATGAAAATTTCACCCAAATCAGTACTCTCTTCAGAATAATAAAGCACAACTAATTCTCCATTCGATAATCGTTTTTCACCCTCCTCCTGTCCTTGACAAATATCAATTCAGTTTTGGCATTTTTTTGCATTGCCACATGCTTTTTCTTTACCCCTCTCCAATTGTTCACTAACACAGATCTGTACTATTTTATTACTCGTAATAATTACTTGCATAAGTATGTAACAATAGGATAGAAAATACACCCTTGTTACAATCAGATATTTCTATAAAGGGTCGTCCAGAGAACTACATTCCCCAGACGACCCTTACAAATCAAAAAATTACAAATTAACTTTCTCTACAGCTGAAAAAAGTAAATCTTCAACACCTGCAATTTTCACCCCTACACGGGCAAAAACATAATTCTGAGTCGGTACCAATTCCGGAATAGTAAGACTTAATGAAATAGAATTCATGTCAACAATATCACCGGCAGCTAATGCTGCATCTGCAACCCTGGCATCAAAATCTACAAATTTGGTTTTATTTACATATAAATAAACCGTCTCAATATCCTTAGCATCGATATCTTTAATAATCTTTTCCAAACCAAAATTAGTGCTTAGAGTATTTCCACTGACCGAAAACTGCGTGTTGCGAACCATATAATAAGGCTCCACCTCGATATCCATGTGATAATCTCCATTCAAACTCACTAAAATAGTATCTGATTGTGTTTCTGCATTTTCAATACTTCTAAAAGGTCCCTGATGAGAAGGAATGATTAATTTGTAATCTCCATCAAAAACCAGTGCAGAATAAGCTCCTTCAGGAGAGACAGTAACATCAATCCTATAATTCAAATCCCATCCAGATTCCCACAATTGAAGGTTAACGTCATTATATTTAACATTAATAGGTTCTCCCTGATATACAATATTTCCATACAATCTCACGTTGGGTTTTTCGTAATTATCATACTCACACGAAACCATCGCCATGGAAAAAATTCCTATTAAAAAAGGCAATATTATCTTTTTCATAACTGTATCTGTATTAATTTTGATTCGGATTTTTAACGATTAACGGATTGCTATTTATAATACCATCGTTAATCTCTGAATAGTAATTTCCTAAACGGAAGCGATGTGCAGTAGTAACCTCAGCCGGCAACTTTTCAACAAAAACATATTTGCCATTATTTTCACTTCCTGCAGGATCATAATATTTGTAAGGCCAAAGACCAAATACTCTTGTTTGAACAGCATCAGCTTTTCCAGGATCATTGGTTAATTCCTGTGTGATACCATTCCAGATTTCATGAGCAATTCTCCAACGCTTCATATCCCATAACTGATGTCCTTCAAAAGCCAATTCAACTCTACGCTCGTTAAATATTCGGTCGAAATTTATATCACTGGCAACCAGAGGAATTGTAAAACCTGCTCTATGTCTAACTACATTCATATGTGTAGCTGCTTTGGCAGAATTCCCTAATTCAAAAGCGGCTTCAGCAGCATTCAAATAAACTTCAGCCAAACGATAACGCACCCACCAAGTACTACTCTTTAAACCTCTTTGACCAGAACCTGTAGCTTCATCCATGTGCTTACGAACGTAAAACCCAGATTGTGCACTGTACTCTCTGGAATCAATTGGCCCATCATAACCGACTACTTGTTCTTCAACATCTTTGCCTGGTAAGGTTTTTTTGTCTCCGAAATAGGTACCCGAAACTTTGGTTCCATCAGGCAATATAAATCCTGCCCAGATATCCAAATCTTTTCCTTTGAACTTAGAACCTGGAATCATTACAGTACCTTCTAAACGAGCATCCCTTCCAGCAAAAATATCGCTTGGATTATCGTAGAAAATAAAATTACCGGCATCATCAACCGTTTGAAAAGTTTCATAGGTATTATCCAATTTTTCAAAAGATTGAACTAAATTTAAAGAAGGATTTAACCGTCCGCCTTCTAAATCTTCTGCACCCGACCATGGTTGATTAACCAAAGTCCATGGATTTGAAATAGCTCCGTCTTCACTTTGCAGGTAATCTTTTACAAAGATTACTTCAGGATTATTAGCTTTATCCTGAAACAACCTGGCGAAATTATCAGATAAGTCTTCTTTCTTCTCATATAGACTATAAGTACCATCTAACAACAACTCTTCAGCTGCATCTAATGCCTTTTGATAGTAAGCATCGGCCATTTGTGCAGGAATTCCAACTTCTCCTCCTGGTAGTGTAACCGTCGGAGTGTTTTGTCCATATTTAGCAATTGAACCGGCATATAAAGCCACCCTTGACTGCATTGCTAAATCAAGTGCCATTGTGGCTCTGGATTTTATGTTTACATCGTCCGGTAAATCACCTTTAATATCCACTAACTCAGACAATATAAAATCATACACTTCATATTCCTTGGCTCTTGGGAATTGCAAATAAGTTGGATCTCCACTAAAATCATATTGCATGGATTCCAAAATAAGCGGTACGCCCCCCATCCTTTTCACCATTTCGAAATAATATGCTGCTCTTAACAAACGTGCTTCAGCCAAAAATCTTGGTTTACTTGGTAACAGCACTTCATCAGCAAGCTCGCACTTCTCAATAAATAAATTTACATGTCGAATGAGTTCGTAATCCCACATTCTCCACCAATCATAACCGTATTCAGAACTTTTATGACGCCAATAATCACCATTGCTGGAAGCAAAAGCCTCATCAAAGTTTGTAAACTCCTGCCATCCGGTTACCGTTTGATATTCAGGGAAACGAACATACAAGTCGGCAATAATTGACAATACTGTACTTTCATCTTCCCAAATTTGACTCTCCAAAAGAATATTTTTTGGTTCTTTATTTAGAAAACTTTCATCATCGCAACCCCATCCGAGAGCAGTAAAAATGATAGCTATATAAAATATTTTTTTCATCGTTTATCAATTTTATAAGGTAATATTAACACCTATATTCACCATTTTATTTTGAGGATACTGAAGTCCATTCTCATCCATAATCTCAGGTTCTGTACCAAATTTACTCACATTATCTATTGAGAATAGATTATAGGTATTCACATACAATCGGGTACTCTTAAGTCCTATTTTTGCGATTAAATTCTTAGGTATCGTATACCCAAGCTCCAATGTCCTTATTCGTAAGTATTTAACATTAGTTAACCAGAAGTCAGAATTTCTGTTATTACTATGCCAACCTGTATTAAATCGTAACGGAGGATATTTACCGCTAACCCATTCGCTATTTACATCGTAGATATCAGCACGGTGCCATCTGTCATCAGAAAACTCTTTTAACAAAGCTCCTTCATTTTGAAATGGCGATCTCATTTCCCAATTACGGTTATATGAGTACATTGAACCACCTGAAAAATCAGCCTTCATATCAAAACCTTTGTATTTAAGTGAGATGTTAAATCCAAAATTTAAGACTGGGTTTTTATCTCTCGCATATCCAATAGGTCGTCTATCCTGATCGTTAATCATACCATCCTGATTTATATCTTTATAAATCAAATCACCAGGAAGAAGAGTTTTATTACCATCACCATCAATATTAACGTCATAATTGTTAATTTCCTCTACCGATTGAAATTGTCCGATTACCTGATACCCCCAATAAGCGCCATTCCAACGATCCTTTCTACCATTGTAGTAATGATCTAAAGAGTTTCCGTAACGTGGTTTGTAAGAATCTAAAAATTTGTTGCGGGCATAAGAGATGTTCCCGCTAATAGTATAAGTTAAATCCTTTATTTTACCATCGTAAGACAAAAACAGCTCAGCACCCATATTAGCATCACTCTCCACATTTTCATCAGGTAAACCATATCCTAATTCGGCTGGTACCAATACATCATATTTTCTTCCTTTTAGTCCTGAGCGTTTTCTATAGAAATAATCCATAGTACCATTAAGTCTTCCTCCGGCTAATGAAAAATCTGCACCTATATTGGCAATATTACTGGTAAACCAGGAAATATTATCCACAGGGATTCCTTTATCACGTGCTCCAGTGATGGTTTCTCCATCCAAAACTACCTTGGATGAACCATAATTGTAACCAGATACATAATCAAAATCACCAATTCCTACATTATCATCTCCTAATTGACCATATGAGGCACGAAGTTTAAAATCGAAGCTTGAATCACCAATCAATGATTTCATAAATTCTTCCTCTGTAAGACGCCATCCTGCAGAAACTGAGACGAAATTCCCATATCGCTTGCTTGGTGCAAATTTCCATGATGCATCTCTACGACCTGATAACTCAATATAATACTTGTCGCTATAACTATAATTTAAACGTCCAACATAACCCAATCGTGCCTGTTCTTCGTCTCTGTCATCATATCTATCCATATCTGGAAACTGAATTAATGGCAGCACATTCGTTTTAGGCACAGCATGTGTCCATACATCCAAAATATGTTTATCTATACGTTCAGCAACAAATGTTGCAGCAAGGCTATGTTTTCCGAAAGTTCCGCTATAATTTATATGTCCTTGTACAACTTTCTCCAACTCTCTGCGTGTACCTCTCTCGCGCCACGGATTTTTATTATCGAACGAAACATAATACGAATCATCCTCTGCATTATGAGAATAGGCTTTATACGTATATTCATGTCCATTCATTAATTTGTCGGCCAAATGGTACGAATACAATCCTTTTACTTTTAAGCCCTTAATAGGGGTATCATACTCTCCAGTAAAAGCCACATCAACAACCTGCCATTCTTCGCGCCAATAACCCGAATCTTCTATATTAAGCAAGGCCCAATTGGTTTCGTTATGCCCAATATTATTAAGATATTGAGGATTATCGTTAGCAAATGGTCTATCCATCGGTGTATTTCTGAATAAAGCAAAACGAGGAGCCCAATAATCATCCCCACCAGGAACACCTGGATTTTCTTTCTTCTCAATTCTTCCGCTAAGGTTTGCACTAACTTTTATACGATTAGCTACCTGAGCCTCAATAGTAGATTGAATATTCCTACGAGCGAAAGTAAACTCACGCCCCAATACCGAACTTTGGTCCAACTGAGAATAAGACAGATAATACGTTATTTTATCAGATCCACCGGAAGTACTAACATTAATTGCCGTTTGAGGTGCGTTTGGCTGAATAATATATTTGTACCAATTAAAACTACGGTACCCTTTTTCTGTACCTTCCTGCCATTTTGCTAATTCCTCCGGAGATATATCAGTGCTGTTAAACTGATTCATATCTGCATCAGCTTTTCCAGCCATCCAATCGCCAGCACCAACAGTTTCAGGGAATCGTGACCAGTTTTGCCAGCCATGTGAAACATTAATTTTAATGGTGTTTTCGGTATTATTTTTACCAGTTTTAGTAGTAACGAGTACTACTCCATTAGCACCTCTACTTCCATAAATAGCCGCCGAAGCATCTTTTAATATTGAAATACTTTCAATATCATTTGGCGATAAGTTATTAAAATCACCACTTCCTTTTTGAATACCATCAATCACATATAATGGATCACCCATGTTACGTATTTGGATCGTTGCTCCTGCTCCAGGTCGTCCATCAGCCATACGAAATGATACTCCGGCTAATTTTCCAGCCAATGATGAACTAATGGTGGCAGACGGTATACCATCCAGATCGGCAGTTCCAACACTAGAAACGGCTCCTGTGATTGCTCCTTTCTTTATAGTACCATATCCAATGGCTACTACTTCATCCAGTCCAATACTTGAGTCCTTCATTGTAACATCAAGAACAGTTTTTCCGGCTACATTAACTGTTACAATTTCCATCCCAATAAATGAAAATGTAAGTACTGCATCCTCTGGCACCCCATTTAAACTGTAGCTACCATCAACATCTGTGATAGTTCCTATACCACTTGTTTTATCCACGATTACTGAAACGCCTGGAATGGGACTTCCAGAAATATCAGTCACACTACCCTTGATTGCTAGCGACTGAGCAAGTAAGCCAATCGGTAGCAATACAAACAATAGAAAAAAGATTTTTCTCATGATCACTGATTTAAGATTTAAGGTTTAAGAAATCAAAACACCAGAAAAGTTCTGGTCCATCATCTCTATTTAAATATAATTTTTTGTACTTTTTTCATTAAGTACGTTAGCAAATCAACTTATAATTTTAACATTTTAATACAATTTTCAAGTCAATAAATAACATTTACTGACCAATACAGCGCCCTAAACATTGAAAAATGCGAGAAGATGTTTAAGAATTTCAAATTATCGTAGAGTTGGACAACAAAAACAAATTTCGCTCTGTGAAGAGATCAATTTATTCACTCAGTTACTATCAAAAACAGATTGTAATTCATTTAATTACCTGCCGAAACGATAGAATGGTGGCTGTTTTAAACGGTTATCATTAATTTATTTGATCGGAAAGTTATTGGTTGGTCTAGAAGAAAATCAATGCATACATCTTTAGCATTGATTAAAACATAGCAAATGGCAGAAGAAACACAAGCAATTTGAAAAAACTTAATTTACCATTCTGACGGAAGCACGCAATATACCTACATATGAATTTAGAAATATAATAAACGCGAACAAACAGGGAATACTAAGTATGAGAGAAAAGGCAATTGTTGGAATAATGCAGTTGCTGAAAGCTTCATTAAATTAATTTAGGACAGGATTGCTTAAATTAAATGCTAAGTATGTTTCATAAACGCGGAATTCACATTAGATAATCTCAATAAAGATAAGTAACACTAGAATTAACCGCTCTAAAATAAAACGGCCGGATAAAACAAATTTTCATCCGACCGTTAATAAATCTAAAAACAAGAAATTGTTAATTTAAATCATTCCAGTAAAGCTTTGAAATAAAATGAAGTACATCGGTACAAACGATCCTGTTCTGACTTGTATTATTTTGTTTTTTCATAAAATTTCTGTTCTTAAAACCGCTTCCCTGTTAATACTGACGCTCCAATAACTCCGGAAACTCGTTATCAACTTTGATTAATAGTTCTCCAAAAAGTGTGTTTGCCCAGGCAAACCAAGAACGTGTAAAATTAGCAGGATCATCTTTATGAAATGTTTCATGCATAAAGCCCGTATCACCATGAGTATCCTTCAACATTTGTATACAACCGGCAATTTCATCGGCATCATCTGAAGTCAAAGCTTTCATAATAATTGACATTGGCCAAACCATATCCGGTCCAACATGAGGTCCACCAATTCCTTCACCCGCTGTTCCTTTATAGAAATATGGATTATCAAGACTCCAGATAAATTTTCGTGTGTTGCGGTAAATTTTATCTTTCGCATTTATATATCCCAAATAAGGCAATGACAATAAAGAAGGTACATTGGCATCGTCCATCATCAGATAGTTACCGAATCCATCCACTTCAAATGCATAGATTTTTCCGTATTTAGGGTGTTTTACAATACCGTGTTTTTGAATCGCTGCATCCACTTCTGATGCCAGTGTCTTACATTCAGCAGCAAAAACATTATTTTGGTTGATACTTTCTTCCATTTCGGCCAATTGACCTAATACAACTACTGCAAAACAGTTGGAAGGAATCAGAAAAGCATAGGTAGTGGCATCATCAGAAGGTCGGAACATGGAACAAATCATTCCATTAGGACGAATAGGATTTCCATAACCCGCACCAAACTGTGTATCGGAAGCTTTTTCAGTTTTTCTCGTAAAACTATACGGCCCCTGATTCGTCTTTCTTTGTTGTTCCTTAAAAGTTTTCACAATCAGCTGCATCGCTTTATGCCAATCTGCATCAAAACACGAATCATCACCAGTTAGTTTCCAATATTGGTATCCCAATCGAATCACATAACACAGGCCATCAATTTCCCATTTACGCTCATGAAGTTCAGGACGCATATCCGTATTATCAGTCATCCACTCTCCCCCTTCTTTACCAAAATTAAAGGCGTTGGCATAAGGATCAATAATAACCGATTCCACCTGACGATTAATTACCCCTTTGATAAGCTGTTGCAGTTTTTCGTCATCCTTCATAAACGACAAATATGGCGTTACCTGCGCAGTACAATCTCTCAACCACATGGCATGAATATCGCCGGTTATAACAAAGGTATTGGGTTTATTATTTTCATTTGTAAATC
The DNA here is from genome assembly GCA_016760525.1 of Labilibaculum sp. Taxonomy (GTDB): domain Bacteria; phylum Bacteroidota; class Bacteroidia; order Bacteroidales; family Marinifilaceae; genus Labilibaculum. The sequence goes on along the minus strand of JAESUW010000125.1, from coordinate 641 downwards.
GAACGGTTCTATCCAACGTATTGGGAAAGCAATTACCAAACATCCAGGCTAATTCCTTATCCTGAATTTTCTTTTGCATTTGTTCTATTTTATCATCGATGGCTTTACTTACAAAATTTCGATCAGCCTTTTCTTCTCTAACCTTAGCTAAACTTTGTCCGGTGCTATTCAGAATAACAAGCGAGCATACCATCCATGTTAAAATGAATTTAATATTTACTCCTTTTAGAATCATAATCTTCATTTATTTAGAATTAGAATTTACTTTCGATTCAGAAACTGAAAATGGTCTATCCTCTTTTTCAATACCCCGCTTAGTATTAGGCTTTTCACCCATCTGATAAATAATAGTACCGCCATTCATCAATTCAGAATAACTTAACCAGTTTCGGGTAAATGGTTTGCCGTTTATTTCTGCTGATTGAATATATGGATTCTTTAAAGAATTCCCTTTGGCTTCAATCACAAGAGTCTTACCATTTTCAAGATGTACTTTCATTTTAGGAAATACCGGACTTCCAATCACGTATTGATCTGTACCCGGACAAACAGAATATAATCCCATAGCACTAATAACATACCATGCAGAAGTCTGTCCCTGATCCTCATCTCCGCAAAAACCATCCGGACCAGAATTATAA
>JAESUW010000124.1 GCA_016760525.1 Labilibaculum sp. | reverse complement strand
ATAAATTTAATAATTCAATTGATACTATTTCTGCTTGTCGTGAAGCCTCTATAAAATAATTATCAACTATTACATTTCCATGAATACATGGTCCTATAGCATATATTTTAATTTTATTTTCTAATATTGGTAAAACCCTAAATTGATTATTTACTTCTACTTCAAGCCCTTTCTTTTCATTTATCAAACCTGCTTTTTTAAGTGAACAGTACAATGAGTCTGTATATGAATTAGTTATGAAGACACCAGTAGCATCTATAACTTTATCAAAAATATAAGTCTTCCCGCTAATTATGGCTTGGAACTTATTTTTATCAAAATCAATCTCATCAACCAGAATGGGATGAACACAAAAACTACGAAAATCTTTGCCAGCCGTTTTTCTATTGAAATCTGGAAAACTTGTTGCCTGTAATCCCTGTTGCTTTATAGCTATCAAATTACGTGGATACTTTGTTTTATACCATAATTCATACTTTTTCTTTAACAAAAAGAATATAATTGAAAGCACTATGAATGTTAGACCAAAAACTAATTCTACGGAATTAAAATCATCCACTTGATTATATGCCAGTTCTATATTGCTTGCATTAACATTAAAAACAAATAGATTCCACCAATTTAATGTAAAGCTATCTGCTATTAAAGTTGATCCAAGAGTGAATGTGCCTATGCAAAATTTATTGTAGAGATTTACACTTAGCCACTTAAACTCGAATTGTTTATATTTAAATTCAAACATTTATCTTTTCTAGTTTAATTATTTTTTCATTTTTATCTGTTATCCAAACAACAATACTTTTTCTTCCAACAATAATCGAAACTAAAAAGGGCAGAAATAATTTGTCATTTTTCATGCGCCTTTTCCAATCATTTTTATCGACAACAGAGGGTGTAGGATTATCTTCTGCATGTGTATGCCATTCCCCAAAATAATTTTCAGTTTTATTAGATTCTGACCATCTTTTGTCTACTATTTTTTGGTGTGAGTTTTTATTTCTTTTAAAATAAAATCTTTTTCTAATGTCACTATGAAATGGAATTGTTAACTCGTCGATAATTAAATGATTGGTTTCCTTTAATATTCTGCCTAATATAACACCACCTGCTTCAGTGCTTTCTTGTTCTATTTGTTTGAACATTGCGAGTTCCTTAATTACGTCTCCATTAATTTGAAGTATGCCATTTTCAGGTAATTTAAACCTTATAGCTTTGCACATGTTTCACATCTTCTATTTTTATATGAATATCTTACCTCATATAATTTCTCATCACTCAAATTATGTCTTTTGGATAAAAGATAGCCATTATTAATAAATGCTACTTTGTCTCCTTTCCAGGATATTATAGGGTTGTCAGTCTCTTTCTCCAAAAGATAGGACAATGCAAGTTTGACACAACCGATAGCAGACTGCTCAGCATCCAAGACTCCATAAGGAGTAAATACACTTGAACAACTCGTTAAACTTTTAATGAATGATTGATTGCTAGCATAAAAAGCCGCATTATTATGATTTGTGTTTTCATCCATTAAACAGCGATAACAACCATTTTTATTCTGATTATTTATTAAAATACTATGCCCCCCAATACCATAAGGTTCAACCCAAGTTATAATTAATGGTGTATTGGAATTGTCTATTAATGTGTCATTAAGCCATAAGTTAACAGTTGGGTTACCTGTTGCAGATATTATCAAATCATATTCGTTAACTTTAATTATTCTGTTCTCTATTGCTTTTTCAACTTTACTTTTTACTGCTGAAACATTAGTTATAATAGCTGAATTCTCAATAAAAGATTTTAAAGCTTCAACTTTTATCTTGCCTATTGATTTAATACCTAAAACATGCCTATTAATATTATCCAAACTAAATTTATCATCATCAACTAAAGTAATATTAACGACTCCAGATTTCACCAATTTATGAGCCACAAAACCACCTACAGAACCACAACCTATTAGAAGTACTTTCTTATTATTGATATTCTTAAAACCACCACCTCGTAAATTAACATAGTTTGAATCAATTCTTGATATATAATAGACATCTATTGCAACTGCTTCTAAACTTTTTTCAAGCCCTATTTTTTTAATATTAAAGCCAACCAAGCAATCACTTGAATTAGGTGCCTGAAAATGCAACAATATATTAGTAGTCCTGAGAGTAAGCATTAACTTGTTTAATTCTACTTTTTTTGCCGTTGGCAAACTTGATTCAATAATATCTATAAACTCATTTCTATACCATTTCTTCTCAAAGTCATGTGGTTCTATTGGTAAGTCAATATGAGCAAACAAAAAGGGATTTGACTCTTTTAATTTTTCATTATTATAGTTTAATAAACCTTGTAGGTTGTATCGTTTGAGCTTACGTTTATTTTCACATAAAAGCACATGATTATTAAATTCATAAGCACAGATTTTTTTCACATCTTCAGAAATCTCTACGAATGATAAAAGTTTATTTAGTGTGTGTTTGTTTGCTCGTAAATAATTATCAAATTCATTGAAAAAATCATCTGTATTTTTTCCTGTAATTCCATCCATTAAAGTTGATGTAGCTAATTTAATACTGTCCTCAATAATTCCTTTTGGATTTTTAAAATCAAGTACTAATCCTTCATCATGAGCATAACAAACGTACCCATCTGGATCGATATGTGGTATAAAACCAAATTGATTGTAAGTTTCAAGAAATATGATTGGTTTACCTAGTGGAAAATTATCTTTAAATCCAATATAGAATGACTCTTTTTTATCTTTAAAAACCATCTCAAACTTGAAAAGAGAACTGACACCTCTATTTGGTTTTATAGAGGTGTCAATTTTCCCAACAGATGAAATGGATTCTATTGAGTTCAAACATTCAACTATTTCACGTATTTTCATTTATGCGGATTCTCCTGAGCTTGTTATTGCAGGTCTTGAAGATCTCTCAGAAATTGCTTCTTTTTCAATTATTATAAAATCACTTCCTAAGACTTTGTTAATTAATTTGGTTGCCTCATGAGGATCAATATTTGCCTGTGCTTCTTCTAATTTAGTTTTCAAAATAGTTAGCTTCTCCTTGAACTTTTCCATTTGCTTAGGAGTCATTTCTGAAAAGAGATTATTATAAGGAGATACAGGTAAATAAACTTCAATTTCAGACCATATACTTGAATTATGAATTTGCGTTACTGTATACAATAATGCATCTAAATCATCTATCTCAATTTCATTAGTAAAAACATCTTTTACGTGAGGGTTAAAATGACTATATGCCAAAGCTGTTAAGGCTATTCCTGTTGGTTTACCAGTTCCACTATTTTCACCTTTAAATTTTTCTTCTTTCCATCTTTTGAGATATTTAATTATTCTTTTGAACTGTTTTCGTTCTTCAGAATCTTCAAATTTGTCATTAATCTTTTCTTTTAGTTCTTTTGGTGAGGATTCGTCCCATCTCTTTTCTGTTGAAACGGATGTTTCTTTTCCTCGTGCCAGATAATATTTTTCATCCTCATTTTCACCTGCGTAAATTGCAAAGTCCACGTGATATTTTTCTTCACCTGCTTTTGTATACTGAACGGTGATACATGGCTTCTTCCACAAAACTTTTCTATTAACTTTTGTATCTAATGCTTCAAATATCCAATTTTTTACGGTTGTAGGATTCGTATAATTCTCTTTATTAATATTAAGCACAACAGCAACATCGATATCAAAGTCTCCATCATCAAGAGGTTTTACACCCGTATACATGGCATAACTTCCCTGATTAAAACATTCATATTTTAGATGATCTACAGGATCTAAATCTTCATTTTTCTTATCAAAGTAAGATTTAATATCTTTTAATAAAATATCTCTTTTTTCACGGAGTATTTTATTACTTTCTTCTTCACGATCTAAATCTTTGATTCTGATTGTATCATGAAAATCTCTAAAACTCTTTTGTACTTGTTCGTTCATATCAATTGTTTTATTACTGTGGTCACATAAATGAAACATAACTTCTTAGAATATGCAGAAGTGCATATCTTTTTAATATATCTTCTCAAAAGGTGCACAATACATGTCATATTAGGATGTATTGTGCACTTTTTTTATTTGATACCTAAATTGTTATAAAGTACACCAATGCTCTTCATACTCCCCAATTGGATGACGGAGTCGCATTGATTTGTTTTTCACCCCTGAAACTACAAAACAATAAGAGTGAAACAAAGCAATCGTCTCATTATTTCTTTCCACCTTATCAATTAACAAAATAAAGACTGTTTTATCTTTAATTACCAGACCGAGCATTTACTAACACGCTTACTGCAAGCAAATACGAACAAAAAGCAGTAAAACAAGGCCTGAACAAGATTAATGTATTACCGCAGGCCAGTCACCCTTACAGCTTATTAAACTTTTCAATTTATAAAAGCTGTCAACAGGCAAAAAACTCTTCCAGATTAAGCCAGAAATTACACCAACAGACCCGAAGGCTCAATCAATAGACTTGGTGCTTTTTACAATGAACATGAAATTAATTACAATGCACTTGGAGTTTCTTACAATAGACTTGGAACTCATTACAATGCACTTGGAACTTCTTACAATAGACTTGGAACTCGTTACAATGCACTTGGAACTTCTTACAACGGACTTGGAACCCGTTACAATGCACTTGGAGCTTCTTACAATAGACTTGGAACTCGTTACAATGCACTTGGAGTTTCTTACAATAGACTTGGAACCCGATACAATGCACTTGGAGCTTCTTACAATAGGGATGTGTTCATTAAACTGTGTCTGACCATTTTTTTAGTGTTTTCTATTAAAAGCCCTTAGCTTATCTTAACAGGTTCAGTTAAGGAAGGTGTTTACTTAGAAGCTGTTTAAATTTATTTTTAGAAGTTTTTTATCGAAGAAAAAAGACCTGTAACGAGGCAAATTTGATGTGAATAGTGGTTCTATTTACAGATAATTTAACGCAGCTATAGGTCTTTAGGCTTATAAAAAAGCCAAAGGATAAATTTTTAAACAGTTTCTTAGCTCCTATGATGATTTCTATGATTCCTATAGGAATTTTACTGATTACTATACTGATTTTACCATCTCCCAGATGAATTTATGCATCCCTATTGTTAATTTCTCTCGTTACATTCGTGTTTTCTCTATTGTGTGAGGAACACGGATGACACGAATATGATGGATTGGATAATTGATGGGTAAAATTGGATGGGTTAGGGATTGAAGAGGAAACCCCACAGCGATAAAATATGCTGTGCGATGTGGCAGGGAGCTTCTAAAGCTGAAGCCGGCAACTTACAAACCAGCAGGGGCTAAAGCGAGGAGTTGAAACGCAAAGCCCGACCGACGTAAGGAGGGAACCCCCTGTTTGAACTATTTCCCATGTTTGTTGTGCTGGTTGAATGGGCACATCACAAACATGGGAAAAGGCTTTTAATTCGCCTGACTCCAAGGATTAGAAAGGTGTAAGAACGTCTTCAATTACTCTACAGTAATTGTTTTATGAAAAAATATGTTATCTGAAGCACTACCTATCTGAATGTCGAATTCTCCGGGTTCAACCACATATTTCATTCTATCATTATACAATCCAAGCTCTGAAACCGGGACTTCGAGCATTATTTTTTTGCATTTTCCTGCTTTAATAAACTCTTTTTTGAAAGCTTTAAGTTGTTTTACAGGAGTTGCTACAGAGCTGATTTTATCGCGTACGTAAAGTTGAATGACTTCCTTGCCGTTAAATTCTCCTGAATTTTCAATCTCTACCTCAACTTTTATTGTGTCTTTTTGTGTAAGTACAGAATCTGAAATTGTACAATTCAAATATCTGAAATTGGTATAACTTAATCCGTACCCAAAAGCCCATAATGGATCAGGTCTATCAAAAATGTAATGCCCTTTGGGCTCTTCAAGAGATCCCGGACGATCAAAAGGTTCGTTGCGATCTGTTATAAAATGGTTGTAGAAGCAAGGAGTATTACCTGTACTTCTGGGGAAAGATATATTTAAACGGCCCGAAGGATTAACCTTCCCGATTAAAATATCGGCTAACGAACGACCTTGCATTTCTCCACCATACCATTGAACCAATACTGCATCAGCTTCTTTTTTTACCCAAGGTATTGCTAATGGTTTTCCTGCAATAAATACCACCACAAGAGGTTTACCTGTTTTTTTTAAAGCTTTAAGTAAATCATCTTGAACTCCAGGTAACTCAAGTGAAGAAAGATCGAACCCTTCTCCTGATGTTGAGTATTTAGGACTTCGACCTAAAAAGGTACTCCTTGTACCTACAGCTACAATTACGATATCACTTTCCTCTGCAACTTTCACTGCATCTTGAATATGAGTTTTATCCTGACTCCACCAATCGCATCCATCAACTTGACGAAGGGCTATTTTGTTTCCTAAAACCTCCTTAAGTCCATTATACAACGTTATTCCTTCATCGGTATCGCTATGTGTCCATGAATAATCGCCAAAAACAGTTTGATTACTATTGGGCCCCACAAGTGCAATGGATTTGTACTTTTTCAAATCTAATGGCAAAATATTGTTTTCGTTTTTAACTAGAACAGCACTTTCATCAGCAAGCATTTTAGAAATAGATCTGTTTTTAAGAGAATGAACAATCTTCTCTACTTTAGAAGGATTTCCATAAGGATCTTCAAATAAACCAAGAGAAAATTTGACTGACAATACTCTACGCACAGCTTGATTTATATATTCCTCATCTAATTTACCATTTTTTACTAGTCCTTCCAGTGTCTCGTAAGATGAATCGACATTTAAATCTACTCCTGCAATTAAAGCTACCTTTGCTGCTTCTTCACGTGTTGCAACAGCATGATGAAAAGTTTTTAATCGTTCAACAGATCCCCAGTCGGAATAAACATAACCTTTAAAGCCGAGTTCTCCACGTAATATATCGGTCATGTAATATTGAGAACCCGTAACAACCAAACCATCATAGGAACTATAGCATGACATTAATGATAAGGGTTGAGTTTCTGAAATAACCCGTTTAAAAGGATACATATACAAACTTCTTAACTCTCTTTCTCCTCCACTAACATTAGCACAATTTAATCCTCCAGAAGGTGTGCCGTGAGCCAAGAAATGCTTTGGTGTACAAGTCAGTCCCTTTTTTTGGTAGCCCTTTACAAAGGCAATACCCATCTCGCTTATAAGATATGGATCCTCGCCAAAAGTTTCTTCGATACGTCCCCAGCGAAGATCCCTGGCAATATCGAGCACGGGCGAAAGAATCTACTTTATACCAATAACGCTCGCTTCTTCTCCGGCAGCTTCGGTCATCTTTTGAATCAATTCGGTATTGAAAGTACTACCCTGCGCCAATGATTGGGGAAAGATTGTACATCCATTTTGTAAAATACCTTCAATACCTTCAGCTGCAGTTAAAATAGGAATTCCTAAACGGGTTTTAGTTAGCATATACATCTGCAACTCTTGATACATTTCAGCACATTCTGCTGCCTTTTTACTCATATCGTGAGTACAACCAAAGCTTTTCCCTTTAAAAATTTCATCTATTTCATCTGTACGACCTGCTGCCCGATTTTGTAATTGTTCTATTTTTTCCTCTAAGGTCATCCTGTTCAACAGGTCTTCAACCCGGTCTTCTATAGCCGCCGTTTTATCTTTATATATTAGCTTATCTGGATTATTATTTACAGCGCCCAATATTGTATTCGTTATCACAAGGAGACATATTACTCCTAAAAAGATTCTTTTCATTTTGACAAATATTAATAAAATTGGCAATAAAAATTATTCAAATTCATACTGAAACGAATCAAAAACGGCATCTCCTCCATCATTTAATTCATTGAAACTATAAAGTCCAATTTTAGGCCCTTTCCAGTTTCCTTCTAAAACTTGAAATTTTTGCCCGATGGGAAAAAACTTTTTGTTGTTGGTGCTATAGAAAAACTGATTTTGGTTTTGCTTTGTGGAAATGTTGACTTTTAGAAAAACTTTTTCGGATGAGACTATATTCTCGCTGAGCGTGCCATCGATATTTGAAAACAAATACCATTTGCCTGCTTTCTTTTTTAACCCAAGAAGTGCATATGTATTACCCATGAGACACAATCCTGCTTTTTGTCCTTCTTGCATGTGCTTTCCATTTAATAAAACTGTTGCAACTCCACTGCTCCCCATAATTTTTTGTGTAAGGGTGTTTTTTGCCAGAACAATACCGGATGCATGCAATGCCTCTAAAGTTAATTTTCCCGGGTTCTTTTTTAATGACCAGGCTTTATCAACCGGATTATGGTTCCATGCCCATTGCAAACCCAATTCTGAAGAATCAAAATCATCAGAAGTTTGAGGTTTTTTGATGCTTGATTTTGCATGGACAACAGGTTTTTTCCAAACGTAAACCGGCTCGCCAATGCCATTTCGGTCTATGTCTGCTCCAACAACAGGCCAGTTATTTTTCCACCATACAGGCTGAAGGTGAACAACTCTTCCTAAGGATGCAGTTGATTGAAAATGCAAAAACCACCACTCGCCACTGGGCGTATCAACTAAAGCTCCTTGGTGTGGGCCGTTAATTGCTGTAGATCCTTGTTCAAGAATAACCTTTTTTTCAAAAGGGCCATAAATGCTTTTTGATCTTAAAATTGTTTGCCATCCTGTTGATACTCCTCCTTCCGGAATGCTCATGTAGTAATAGTCATTTAATTGATAGATTTTTGTTCCTTCGGCCACGGGACCTGTGTAAACTACTACTCCATCGTCTAAGAGTGACTTTCCGTCAGCACTCATTTTATGGATGATAATTGGGCCTGCTCCGAGTTTACTATGCCCGAGATAGGCTTGTCCGTCCTTATCCCAAAAGGGACAGGGGTCCTCCCATCCTGAAATTTTCACAACTTGTGTTAAGGGTTCCCACGGGCCTTGAGGGTTTACAGCTGTTGTCATGTAAAGCCCTCCATGGGGAGTGCAAAAATAGACCCAGAATTTGTTATCATGAAACCGAATGGCCGGAGCCCAACTACCACCGCCATATCTTTCATTGGTATCGAAACCTGCCTCAAATTCCAAACGGTCGTAAATTCGCCCAATAATGGTCCAATTAACCAAATCTTTTGAATGCAACACGGGCATCCCCATAAAATGGAATTCTGAACAGACCATGTAAAAATCATCTCCCACCCGAATCACATCTGGATCGGAGTAGTCGGCATCTAAAACGGGATTGATATAGGTTCCATTTCCCTGATCGCCCCAGTTTTTTCTGTTTGTATTATTTTCCTGCACAAAGTTTTGAGCCTCCAGATATAGTGGGTTTATAAGGCTAATGAAAGCCAACAGGTACAACAATATGCTATTTTTCATTTTGATTTTATTTTTTAGTTTGACTGATCATCGAACCAATAATCTATGAACCTAAACAATTCAAATCAGGCCTTCCTGTTCTCGGAAGGCCTGATATTAAAATTAGCTGCAACACTAAATATTAGTGTGTTTCATTATTATAAGGGGTTACTGTTAAAACAGGTTCTTCTCCTTTTTTAAGAAGTGTTTCGGAAAACTCAATCTCAATTTTTTTGGTTTCTCCTTTCATTAATGTGAAATAGTTATCACTCATAATAGCAGGAAGGATTCGTTCTTTTGTTTTTGAGTTGATAGTTTGTACCCAAACGGAAAAAGCTACAGCGGGCGACGAAGTTGGATTGGTTATTGTTGCTTGAACAAAACATTTTCCATCTCGTCGGGTAATTTTCGATTTAAGCTTCAGTTTTACTTTGGGTAAGTTGTTTAGTGCGGTAAAGTCGTTGTTTTTTATTCCTCGCCAGTACCTGTTATCACTAATTACTTTTCCTTTTTCATCTTTTAACTGGAGTTTTATAAAATGAACATCGCTTAAGCCATTGTTATCTGAACTGGCTCCGTAAACTTGAAAATCATATAGTGAAAATCCCCAGGTGGTACCGCGTTTCACACCAAACATACGCACATAACGTGCGGTAGTATCGTCGAAAACAAGGGTTTGTCTGCCCGGTTTTCCATGTTTTTCTTCTGCTACATCAGTCCATGTTTTGGTATTGTTTGAAACCTGAATTTTATATTCTTTACCGTAGGCGTTTTCCCAGTTAAGAACTACCCGGTTTACATTCTTAGTTTCTCCAAGATCGACATAAATCCACTCATTATTTTTATACTCGCTAGACCATCGACTGTTTTTATCGCCATCGGTTACATTCATGGTTCTGCTACCCCCTGAAGAGGATGCAACTGTATTTTTATTCAGAGCTAAATCGCTTTGATTCTGATAAAAAGGAATGATGAAAGCTTGTGCTACTGTATTGGATAAGGATGATATTTGGGTTGTTTGATGAAATTTAGCCACCTCGTCTCCATTGGTATTAAATACCGATGCTTCGGCTGTAAGCTTGTTCAGATTTTCAGAACTGGTATTACTGATGTTGATTGAATTATCAACAGGATTCCATAAAATATGGACTGGTTCGCATGCACTTTTTACGCCCCAATAGGCTCCTGTTAAATCGTAATAGTAATCGTATGTTTGCCAAACCATAGATGGGTAGGCTGATTGGCTCATCCAGATCATTATTCCTGAGGCATCTTCCCACATGTGTGCTAACCAGCCTTCATACATCGCTTTGTTAACTTCCAGGTTAAGTAGTTGTGCTTTACGACAATAGGTTTCGATATTGGTTGATTTACCATATAGTTGATTCATGGTTTTGTTGTACTTTTTAGGCGTGGCATTAAATGCTTTGTTACCAAAAAAGTGTTTGTTCCACATTTCGTTTTGAGGCCACCAATTTTCTTTTGGAATAAACTTTTTAAAGCTTTCGGCATTTGGAAAAACTGCGGTTCCGATTTCTGTTCTCAATCCCCAACCGAGTTCGCGATCGCCGGTACCAATATAGGGTGCAGGGTATTTCGTAAAATAGAATTTAGGATCGTGATTTCCCCACAGTCCGCTTCCGGTAAGGTTTCCTGTATTTGAACAGGCTTGATAGTAGCGATCGTTAGCATCAAAGGTTTTAATGTTTTCACGCAACCATCCATTTAGAGGCGGTTGGGGCAATCCTTCGTTATTTCCACACCAAATAGCTACCGAGGGATGATTTCTTACTCGTTTAATTTTTTCTACGGCATTTGCATTAAAAACATTGATATCGCTGGGAAGGTTTGGATTGGCGTTTAACCAAAAATCGTCCCATACCATTATTCCATATTTGTCGCATGCTTCATAAAATTCATCATCGGTAGTAGATCCCAACCAGTTACGAATTATATTATAATTCATTTCTTTATGAAAGCGTACCTTTGTATCGTACTCTTTTCCCCTGCAACGAAGAAGGTATTCGGACATTCCCCAGTTGCCTCCTTTTAGGAAAACACGTTTTCCGTTTATCGAAATATGAAGGTCGCCTCCAATTGTATCGTAGGTATATTGCTTAATACCAAAACTGATGCTTGTACTGTCTGAAACTTTATTGTCTGTTTTTATTTTGAAACTACAGGTGTAAAGGTTAGGTTCTCCATAACCATTGGGCCACCAAAGTTTAGGATTATGCATTACCAGCTGAGAAAATTGCTCTTTATCGAAACTAATTTCGGTAGTACGTCCTGCATTAATGTTTACTTTCCGGGTAAACTTGATATTTCCGGGCTGAATGGTTCCGATAAGTTCTCCCTCCTTGTTACTAACTGAAGCGTTCTTAATTCTTACTTTTACCGAAATATCGGCTCGGGCATTGGTTGTCAAATTACTCCTGATCCATGGATCTTCAATAACCAATTCACTGGTATTGCTCAGAAAAACATTATCGGTAATTCCGGAATTTAGCCCGGGCACATAAGGCATCCAGTCCCAACCGGCACTTGAAATATACGTTGGACTACCAAAATTCGCCATTGGTTTTTCTGGAATATGAACCAAAACAGCAAGTACATTCTCCCCGTTTTTCTTCAGAATACCGGTGACATCAAATTTACCACGCTGCATAAAACCATCCAGAATTCCCAGCCTCTTACCATTCAGAAAAACTTCTCCCCTGCGATTAACTCCTTTAAAGTTTAACCAAATTTTTTCTTTTGAAAAGTTAGAGGGAACTTTAAACTCGGCTCGGTACCAAAAGCTACGGTCGTATTTTGATTTATCAACCTGATACACATTATCGCCATAGTTGGGATCTTTTTCTAAGCCAGCTTCTACGTAAGAGGAAAATACGGTTCCCGGAACAATTGCACTAACCCAACTACCAGTATTATAGCCTGAATTAAATAGCTTAAGGCTGTCTTTTCCAAGCTCGGCCTGAGGTTTAACTTTCCAATGAATATTAGGATTAGAGCTGTTTAACGATTGTACATCTAATTGCGAATAGGCAAAAACAGGCACTACTGCTATTATTAGAAGTAGAAGAAACTTTAACCAATAGGATGTTATTTTTTTTACCATTTTAAATCTTTTTATTTAAAAATCAATAATTATTTCAATAGATCGTTGATCGCGAAGGCTTTTGGAATTAGTTATTCGTTAATGCTGTCAGGAACTTCGTACTCTGATAGGTTAAGCGATTTTTTAATTGACGAATAAATAGATGGTAATTATTAGAGAAAACCAGTATTACTACACCCCTCTCCCTGTCGGGTCCGCGAAAGCTTTCGGGATCTCCTGAAAGGGAGAATGCTGTGAATAAGAATTAATCTCATAAATTACTTTTTACAGATAACTTTAATTGCCAAAATACATGTAATCCATACGCATAATACTTACCAGAATCACAACGAACTTATTGTATTTTTTAACAGAAATGCAAAATGAGTCCATTTTACAACTTCTTTCACTTTTTAAAATTTGTTTTTAATTACCAGAAAGCTTGCAAACAATTTTTAGTTTACCCGTACAAATTTGGAGTCAGCAACAAACTGAAAAGAAATGAAACTGCTCACTTTAGGTAGCAGCAGTTTCATTATTCAAATTATCCCAAATTTATTATTAATAAGAGTCTGCAATGCTCATTAACTTCACATAATTAACGTGCATCCATGTGTATGCTCCATAACTCACCACAAAACCAAAACTAATGATTGTTGGTTCGGTAAGAGAGAACTCAATAGTATGGTTACCGCCCATGGAATTTTGATCCCAATGGTATTTTGCCAATACATCGTCGAGCTCGTTAATATCAGGCGGTACGGTTCCTTCGTTTACTACAAAATTTGCATCGACAAAACTGCTGGTGCCACCTCCATCGCTATAAAATTCGAGTGAATATTGACCTGCCGGCAACTCAAAAGTCTGATACAATTTACCATTTTCAACGCCGTCGCCACCCCAGTCTTTCGATTCGAAATGAATGACTCCTGACGGACTGCCATCCCAGGACCATCCGCCTGTTGTTCCTCCACTTTGGTTGAGCATATTGGGTGTATATTTCCAATCTTTAGGTGTGCTCCATTTATCGGTACCATCGGTTCGTAAAAATGGATTGCCCGGATTTTTAATGTAGAGATTGGTAATATCTTCATTGACACCAATTGAAAGGTAATCTGTTTTAAACGTATCAATAGCAGTTTCATCTGGCAAAAAGTAGGTTTGCATGGTAAACTGGCTCATGCTTTTAAAATTCGCCAAAACAATATGGTCTTCTTCTGTAGGAATACGAACAACATGTTCATTATTATCTGTATCGATATAGTTTACCTGAACAAAAGGAGATGTTTCGGCTCCATTGTACCAGTCAATGATTACATCCTTACCCATTTTTACTACATTTTTAATTAGCCGATTATACAAACTTTGTTTGTACACATCGCCATAAGAAATGCCCGATGCATTTACAACCACAGAGGAGTTTCCTTCATCATCGAGAGTAAAGACTTCGAAGTTATAGGTGCCTTCGGGTAAAGAAATAGGGAAATTCAGGGTATCAACATTTACAGAACGATTGATATCCATTACAATCGAATCGGCCCGGGTATTCCAGAAAATTTTCACTTTCGAAATTTTAGGGTCTGATATCAGCAAACCGGTAAAAACGACCCGTTCTTCGCCGGAATGAATAAGTACTGAATCTACCTTGCCTGTGTAAAGAATTTCTTTTCCTCCGGTATAATCGCGGTAATCGTCCATTTTAGAACAGGAAATTATCCCCAGAAAACTTATTGCTAACAGCAAAAGAGTGATATATTCTATTTTTTTCATTGTTAATCGTTATTAATGTTATCATTTCCCCAGAAAGTAAGCTCCGAGATCACCATATTGGTATTTCCTGCCCAGTTTTTGAGACATCTAATACGTATGTATCTAACTTTTGGAGCATCTAACGGAAAGTTAGCTTCATCTCCTGCTTCACCAGCAATACGATCATCTTCAGTTAACATACCCAGAGGTAAACCTGATGGTTTGATGTTTTCAACGGTCAATAATTTAGTCCAAGCATCGAAGCTGCCATCAGTATTAAACTCTGTACATCCCCAAATTTCATATAACCTGGGAGCAACATCATTAAAAATGTGCTTATCGTCAGTAACTGTTTGTAAGGAAAACCGGCTTAATTGTGCAACAACACCCAAATCAAAAGAAAAATACATAGGCTCTCCTGTTGCAACATTACCTGTATGAGCTCCCCAATTACCGGCAGACTCAGGTAAAGCACGGCCATCCCAAATATAAGGCATGGAAGCGCCCCACAATGTAACCGGAGAATCACCGGGAAGGTTGACTTCTTTAAACTTGCTTTTATCAAGCATCACTTCGTAAATTGGGGTTAATTCATGAAACAAAGTGTCTGTTACATTTCCCCAACGATCGCGAATAAAAACGCCAAACAATCTTGAAACAGATTCATACCCGCGAACCGAAAAATTTGCACTGTCGCGCGAGGTATAAAACGTATTGGCAGTAATGAAATCGCCTATTGAGTCTGTTGTACATACTCCAATGGCAAGATCAGCCTCAGCCAAATTTTTAAAACTAACAGTTACACCACCGAAGTCGGGTACAACCTGAAGTGAATTATAAGTTGAAAGAACCGGAGGTGTTTCTGGATGAATGCTAATCTTTACCGGTATTGATCTATTTTCACTTCGGTCGACAGCGTAAAGTTTAACCTCGTATTCATTGGTATTACCAAAGCCTTCTACCTTAATTGTATTGCTATAGTATGATGATTTAAATTGTCGTACTGTTCCATTTTTACTCACATACTCAGCTTCAATATATAGCAAATCCGGATCGAATGGCAATGAATAAGTGATTTGGGCAGCTCCAGGAAGATTTTCAACCGTAACATTGGAAATTGGCTCGGGAGCAAGATCATCTTTTTCCACAGGCTCAAGATTACTTTCCTCACAACTGCTTATCGCTATGGCTAACAAGCAGAAAAATATACTTAGTCTATTTCGTTTCATATGATTATCATTTTAGATTGAACCTCCATTTTACCAACCTGGATTTTGTACTAATTTTGGATTTATAATTAAATCAGATTCTCTGATTGGCCAAAAATAGTCGCGTGGAGCAATAAATTTTTGGCTGAAAAGTATTTTAGAGCGGTAATAACCTTCGGCACTTTCCTGGTCAATATCCCATCCTCTAATTTTTTGGTTGTAAACATTTTCGGCTTCTTTCCATCGGCGAAGATCCCAAAAACGCTGGCCTTCAAACATCAATTCAATTGATCGCTCCTGATGAATAATATCCCGAAGTCCTTCAGTTGATGTATATTTACCCGGCTTGGTAGAATAACTAGTCCAGGATTCGGCCACTCCTTTTAAGCCTGCACGTTCGCGAACTTTATCGATCCAGATAAGTGCTTCTTCTCCTTGTCCATTTTCATTAAGTGCTTCGGCGTAGAGTAAATATAAATCTGCTAACCTGAACTCCGGCCAAGGGTAGGATTCGTAATTGCTTCCGTTTGATGTGAGTACAAATTTCCAATTGACCAGTTTCTTAGGCCAATAACCAGTTACTGAATAGTTGTAGGCTCCCAGTCGGGCCTGAACTCCACCAACCCGTGATTTAACTGTCCAGGTATTTTCATCATCCCCACTCGGGCTGTTTTGCATGTACCATTTTCCACCGTCAAAAGCAAGATCGGCATAAAACCTCGGTTCCCTGTTGAAATGCATTTTTGCAATTTCGTAGTCTTCGATCAGGTTGTAACGGTCATCGTGAGTTGCAACCTGCAAGTCGTATCGTTCAGAATAATTCCAGTTTTTATCTTCATTGATTGGAACTCCGTTATCGGTGTAAAACAGTTCTGTTATTTCCAATGTTGGGTTAAGCAAATCTCGTGCACCCCAAATATTTAAAGGATAAGTCGGATCAAGCCTGGCCATACAGTCTGCTTGAATGCCTGATCCCTGACGCCCGGACAAACCCCATATCAACTCTGAGTTCCATTTCTCGGTCACACTGTTTCGAATGCTCATTTGCACAACTGTTGTATCGCTCAAATCGAGAAATGAATTGAATGAATAAAGCGAGATTTCATTACTTTCACATGATTCAATGGCATCTTTACATGCTTGTACTGCTTTTAGCCATTTATTTGGTTCGGCAGATGTATTGAATAAATGTGTTCCTTCTTTATCAACAAAACCTGCATAATCAGGATTTCCATTAAACAGTGGACTTGCGGCAGTTACCCAAAGGCGAGCTTTCATGCTTAAAGCAGCAGGTTTGGTCACCCTCCCCAACTCTGTTGCCTTGTTGGTAATAACTGCGGGAAGATTAACGACTGCTGTATCCAGCAAATTAGAAATATAGTTGACCACTGAATCGACGGGAGCCCGGCTTAAACGAACTTCTTCGGGAGTGGCTGAAATGGAAAGATTTTTATCAATAATGATAATTGGCCCGTACATTTTAAAAAGAGAAAAGTGATAATAGGCTTTTAAAAACTGAACCTCACCAATCCATCTTTTTCTCATTGTGGGGTCTAAATCATTTACCTTATCAGGGTTGCTAACATTTTCGAGGAAAATGTTACAATCGCGAATAGCTTTAAAAAATCCGGTACCTCCATTTGTTCCATCCCAAAAATTCATATATGGGTCATTCACATTCTGGTTTCCCCTGGCAATTTCCCATGATTGGAAGTTATTGGTTCCGGCAAGTGTTGGGTAAAATGTCCATAATTCATCGCCTCCCATTAGTCCAACATTTCCCCATGTGGTATTTAGTCCCGGCATATAGGAATAGCAGGTAAATAAATATTTTTCAGCTTCGTTACGATTGCTAAAAGCATTATCAATTGTGGCAACATTATCAGGAACAACATCCAAATAGTCATTGCAGGAAGTCATAAAACTGCCAAGTACAAATATGATTGATAAATATAATATAATATTTTTCATCGTTCAAAAAATTAAAGTTTGATTTGTAAACCCAAATTAATCACTCTTTGAATTGGATATCCAAGGCCATTTCCACCCATCTCAATATCCCAGAGATCAAATCCACTGATTAAAAACAGGTTATTGCCACTCGCATACACCCGGGCTGATTCTAAATGAAATTTTCGAGTTATTTTTTTGGATAAAGTATAGCCTAACTCAACAGTTTTTAGTCGCAAAAAAGCTCCGTTACGCATAAACCAAGAACTGTAGTTTTGAAAATTATTATTGTTATATGTGGTACTCAATCTTGGCCATAAAGCATATAAATCCCGGTTATCTTCTGACCAGTGACTATCAGCATAAGCTTTTAGGAGCGGTACATCATTTTGAAACGGTGATGTTGCTGAAGCATCTATCCAAAAAGACGAACGTGCAGATCCTTGAAAGAAAGCGGAAAAATCAAACCTCTTATTTCCAATCGAAAAACCAAAACCATACACAATTTCAGGAACTGTAGGATAGCCTAACGGAACTTTATCAAGATCGGTGATCTGCCCGTCACCATTCATATCACGATATTTAATATCACCAGCATGATACTCTCCAAAGTTTTGTTTGGGTGAATTATTCACTTCATTTTCATCCACAAACAAGCGTTCGGCAATTAAACCATAAACCTGATTCAACGACTGTCCTATGTGCGATTTATATTCTTCGTTATAAGCAGGTTCTTCATATTTTACAAATTCACTATGGGCATAAGTAAAATTAGCATGTGTTTGCAGCCACATGCCACTAGTGAAACTTTTGTTATAATCAACAGATACATCAACTCCATTGGCTTTTGCTTCACCAACATTGGCCCGAACATTAGCCGAAAGTCCCATGCTGGCAGGTATAGATGCACGATCCATAAGGATATTTTTCCTGTTTTCTGTAAAGTAATCGGCCTGAATCTCCAATCCTTTAAACAAACTCAGCTCAATTCCAATATCTGCTTTGGTAGCTGTTTCCCAGGAAATATCTCTATTATCATACCTGTTTATTGTTACTCCATTTTTGCTGTATGAATAATTTTCACCAAATGAATATGATTTGTAACCATCATTCATATTCATCTCCGACAAATAGAAAAAACGATCGTTAGCATCTCCAATAGCATCATTTCCAACAAGTCCGTAGGTCGCTTTTATTTTTAGTTTTGAAATGGTTGCCTCCATATCACCCCAGAAACCTTCGTTGGATATAATCCAACCAAAACCCATTGCAGGGAAAAATCCATAGCGTTCACTTTTATAAAAACGTTCAGAACCATTGTATCCAAAATTAAACTCAGCAAGGTAGCGATTATCGTAAGCGTATGTAAAACGGCCTGACAATCCTTGGTTCCGGTATGGTAATGATTTTTGTAAAGTTCCCTGATTAGCATACATTTGCTGTCTTCTTTGATAGACAAGCATACCACTTAAATTATGTTTTTCATTTAACTGTGTGTTATAGGAAACTGCTGCTTCGATATAAGTTGTTGAATTGATGTCTTTCCAACCTTCATTGTAATTGAGGTATTCTGTTGGATTATTCTCTTCATTCAACAACATAAGTGTGTAATCAGAAGTCTGTTTATTATACTGCCCAACACTGTAATAATAGGGATTATAATTCCTGCTGACATCAAAATAAGAGTATCGTGAAGTATTAAACATGGCACGAGCACTAAGCCCCTTCATAATAAATGAAAGATCTTGTTTAAGCTCAAATTGTGCATCCATTAAAGACTTGTCGTAATCTCTATATCCTTTAACCATATCGGCATAAGGATTGGTATAACCTGCTCCAGAACTACCTCTGCTGGCATTTCCAAAAAGGGTATGGTTTGTTTTGGGCATTGTTTCGCCAGGATAATAAGCAGGAAATAACACCGGATTCGATTGCATAATTTTTTTATACATTTGATCTCCTCCATCAACTGGTCCACTATAATCGTCAAAACTTCCCGACAAACGCACTATTGCTTCTGTTGTTTTAGTCAGATCAATATTTATGCTGGAGCGAATCTGGTATGTTTTCAGATCAATATTATTATTAAAATTATTATTGTGATCGACCTTTAGGTTACCATTATCTTTGGTAAAGCCTGCTGCTATAAAATACCTTGCAACTCCACCTCCTCCGCTTATATTAACATTAACACGCTGACTGGATGTGACATCCCGAATCAGTAATTTTCTCCAGTCGTTGGACGGATACACATAGGGGTTAGTTCCCAACGCTGTATTATCAATTTTTTCGCGAGAATATTGTAATGGAGCCAAAGGATTTCGGGTTAAAACAGCTTCGTTGGCCAATTGCATAAATGTAATTGGATCTGACAACTCAATGTCTTTGGTATTGGACGATATTGAATTTTCCATCCGAAGAGAAACTTTAATTGGCCCCCGCCGTCCTTCTTTCGTAGTTATTTGAACCACTCCATTTGCTCCACGGGCACCGTAAAGTGCTGTTGCTGTTGCATCTTTTAAAATAGAAAAAGCAGCAATATCATCAGGCTGCATGCGAGCCAATTCTGTCGATGAAGTTTCAATACCATTAATTAAGATTAAAGGATTTTTTTTATAACCAAAAGTAGTAACTCCACGAATAAAAAAATCGGCATTGTCTTTACCTGGCTCACCGCTTCGCTGGTAGGCAATCACCCCAGACATACGACCAGCCAATGCTGTGGTTAAGTTGCTCGACGGCACTTTCAGATCTGATGGTTTTATGGTTTCAATGGCGCTAATCATACTTGCCTTTTTCTGAGTACCAAAAGCAACCACAACGACTTCATCAACACCAACTGTTGCTTCTTTTAATACAATGTTGATTATTTTTTGATCTGCAACAGAAACTTCTTGTACTTTCATTCCTACAAATGAAAATATCAAGACATTATTATTTCCTTGAATAGAGATATTGTATTTTCCATCTACATCGGTAATTGTTCCTTGCGTAGTGCCCTTTATAGCGATGGTTACACCAGGTATAGGAACACCGGAAGAGTCGGTAACTTTTCCCAAAACAGATCTTTGCTGCGATACTGATTTGGTCTTTTTTAAATCAGAATTCGCAGAAATGACAACATTCTTATTTATTATTTTATACGAAATGTCTTCATTTTTAAAAACAGCATCTAATACTTCTTCCAGTGAACCATTCTCTACATTAAGGTCGACTTCTCTATAGACATCAACTTTTGAGGCATTGTACATGAAAGAATATTCAGTTTGATCTTCAATCTGCTTTAATACATCCTTTACTGTCGTATTCTTCACATTTAAACTTAGTTTAGCCTGTTGACTATAACCAGATGCATAGGTTCCTGTTAATCCAAGAAAGCACATTAAAACTCCAACTAATTTCATTTTCAAAATAAATTTTCTCCAACTAGTCCGATAATTAAACAGACTACTTGAACTACAATTTTTTTTCATAGTTTTGTAATGTTTATTCAGCTTATATATGAACACAGCTTATTACAGTAAGCTTTGCTCTTTGGCTGAGTTAAATTCGATTCGAAAAGGTTTGCCTAAATGGCAAACCTTTTTCTTTAGATTTAAAATGGTTAGTTCTTTTATTTCATTGGCAATACATATTTTTTTAGGGATTTGTAATAAACACTTGTTCTCCTTCAATGTGGAAATCAATTGGCTTGAGTAATTCAATTAACTTAAGAGATTCAATAAGAGATTCGTTCTTCACCTTAAAAGTAAATAGTCCTCCATCTAACAATTCCGGTGCAATATCAATTTGAACACCAAACCAACGCTCCATATATTTTACAATTTCTTCAAGCGAATTTTCTTCAAATATCATTTCATTTCGAGTCCAGGCTGAAACTAAATCAATATCCATTTTTTCTACATCTAATTTTTTTATTTTTTTATTAAATGTCGCGACCTCGCCAGGTATAAGCTGGGTAAGCTCCATTTTATTACGATTGATGCCTACCTGTCCGCTTTTTAAAGCAACTTCAATGGTTTGATCATCTCCATAAGCTTTTACATTAAAAGATGTACCATACACTTTAATATCTAGATCTGACGTGTGAACAATAAATTGTTTCGATACATCCTTATGGACTTCAAAATAAGCTTCTCCATGCAATTCAAGCTTCCGGTTATTCTCATTAAAAGAGTTACTATATCGAATTTGTGATTCGCTATTCAATAAAACAATTGAACTATCAGGTAAAATGATACGGGTTTTTTGTCCTGCAGGTGAAATTATCTCCGAATATGTAGGTTTTCTTAAATTGTCAAATTTGGTTCCTCCCCAGACACTTAGAAACACAACAACAATTGCGGCCGCAATTTGCACGGCTCTACGATACAAAAAGAATTTTCTTTTTTGAAATTGAATTTGTTTTTTCACCTTTTGCCAAGCCAAGGGCCTGTTAGGTATAAAACGTTTAGGAAAGGCTCCGGTAATCTGCCATACATTCTGAAGATCCAGGTAAATTTTTTCATTGTCGGGTGAGTCTTCCAGCCAGTCTTTGATTTCTCTGGTATACTCCACTCCATGAGATGTAATATTTCGAATAATTTCGGATATAGGGACTATGTTTTTCATTGTGCTAAAAATCGTTTCTATAACTAAAGCACATAAATCGCCTTTACCCCCCAAAAGAAAATTAAAAAAAGAATGATAAAATAAAAGACATGAATATTTGGTCGTAATAAAGCTCCAGAAAATCTTTTATTTTTTTAATTGCAATAGTTATCTGGTTTTCGACTGTTTTAACAGAAATTCCCAATTCTTCAGCAATTTCCTTATGTGTCATTTCTCTGTCTCTACTTAATTGATATATTTTTTTACATCTGGCGGGTAATCTATCAACTGCCTGACTAACGATACTTCTCAATTCTTCAAATTCTAAATATTGATCTGTTGATCCTGTTGCTGTATCAGATTGAGAAAAATGTTCTTTGGCAATTCTGCTTTGATTTTTTATATTCCGTAAATGATTTAAACTTTTATTTTTTGATGCAGAATACAGATATGACTTAACTGAATTTTTAAGATTTAGAGAGCTTTTCTTCTCCCATAGATAGATAAAAATATTCTGCACAATATCTTCCGAAAGTGATTCTTTACGGAGGTAAATATTAACATAATTACACAAATCATCGTAATAAGTGTCAAAAAAATATTTAAAGGCATTCTCGTCTCCTGCAATCATTTTCTGCAAAATAAAAATTTCTTCTTCTGACACTTTATCTTTAATCATGCAAGCTAATTTAAATATCGAAACCTCTAATAAAATAAAAATTAATCCTTTTCTGCAAGAACAGTGATTTTAAATGTGCTGTATTTGCATCGCATTTACAACGAAACTATAGATTAAGTTCAAAACCTTTCATATTCACAGAAGGCTGTCCTGAATTAGGACAGCCTTTATTATTTCATTTTGTTTAAAAGATTCATTTTATTGAATAATCCATCATTCCCTATTTTTATAACTTTATAAAAATTACGTTCCCTCTTATCTCCAACTACTGTAATCAAATAAAATCCATTAATATAGCCAC
>JAESUW010000150.1 GCA_016760525.1 Labilibaculum sp. | reverse complement strand
ATGCGAATAGTGGTTCTATTTAAAGATAATTTAACGCAATTATGAGGTTTTTGGCTTATAAAAAAGCTAAAGGATAAATTTTTAAACAGTTTCTAAGTACAATGCCATTAGGAATTAAAATAATAGATGTGAGAAAAATTATAAGAAATATATTTGTTTTGTTCGGGGTCAGTCTTTTAATCACAAGTTGCAACCCATCAGAAGAATCAATAAGCTCTCCGGATGGAAGTTTAAAACTGACATTTTTAGTTGAAGAAGGTGTTCCAATGTATGCATTTTCAAAAGGGGATAGTGAAGTAATACAGCCATCCAGCTTGGGCTTTAAATTTCTGAATATTCCTGATATGAATGCCGACTTTGAAATCATAGGAATACACAAAAAATCTGCAAATTTGGTATGGGAACAGCCGTATGGCGAATTTAAAACCATTACAGACAAACACAATAAACTCTTTGTTGAACTTCAGGAAAAAGGAGGCAAAAAGCGTTTAATGAATGTTGTTTTTAAACTATTTAACGATGGACTCGGATTTCGTTACGAATTTCCAAAACAGGAACAAATTGACAGCGTTCAGATTGCCGATGAACTAACAGCCTTTACTTTTCCTGAAGAACATGAAGTGTGGTGGACTCCTGTACATTCAGACAATAGTTATTATGAAAGTTTTTACCAAAAAACACCAATAGGAGATACCGATACAATTAATACACCAGCTACTTTCGAAACAAAAGACGGCTTGTATTTAGCTATCCATGAAGCAAACCTAACCGATTATGCTTCTATGACATTACGAAAAGTTAAATCAAACCAATACGTAAGCGAATTGGTTCCGTGGGCTAATGGAGTTAAAGTATATGCCAAAGCACCTTTTGTTACACCGTGGAGAACCATTATTGTTGCAGAAAAAGCAGCCGATTTGGTAACCTCTACACTCATGCTGAATTTAAATGAACCTTGCGTTATTGCTGATGTTTCATGGATTGAGCCATCGAAGTACATAGGAATCTGGTGGGGCATGCATTTGGAAAAATACACATGGGGACAAGGCCCAAAGCATGGAGCCACAACCAAAAATGCAAAAGAATACATCGATTTTGCAGCCCAAAATGGTATTGATGGAGTTTTAATAGAAGGATGGAACGAAGGCTGGGATGGCGATTGGACTGCAAATGGTACAGCTTTTAGTTTTACCCAAGCTTATCCCGATTTCGATTTGGAAGAAGTTTGCAGATATGCAGCCACTAAAAATGTACGCATAATAGGACATCACGAAACAGCAGGAGCAGCTAAGCATTACGAAAATCAGCTTGAAGAAGCCTTTGCTTTGTATCAAAAAAACGGAATAAATGCAGTAAAAACAGGTTACGTTAATAAGTTCCTGGATGGAAAGGAATGGCATGATGGACAATACGGAGTTCGCCACTATCGCAAAGTGATTGAAACAGCAGCCAATTATCAAATCATGATCGATAATCATGAACCAGTAAAAGGCACAGGCTTGCAACGCACTTATCCAAATCTAATGACACAGGAAGGAGGCAGAGGACAAGAATATGACGCATGGTCTGCAGATGGAGGAAACCCTCCTGAACATACTACCATTATGCCATTTACCCGTATGTTGTCCGGCCCGTTCGATTTCACACCAGGTACTTTTAATTTCGATTATCAAGTAATTGAAGGAACCAGAGTGCAAACAACATTGGCAAAACAATTGGCACTGTTTGTAGTGATATACAGTCCCCAACAAATGGCTTCCGATCTGCCCGAGAACTATGTAGATAAGCCTGCATTTGAGTTTTTAAAAAAAGTACCCTGTAGCTGGGCTGATACCAAAGTGTTGAATGCTGAAATTGGTCAATACGTGAGCATGGCTCGCAAAGATTGGAACAATGATGATTGGTATGTAGGCAGTATCACCAACAAAGAAGCCCGCCAGATCGAAATACAATTATCTTTTCTTGATGCCGATAAAAAATACAAAGCAGAAATCTATAGCGATGGAGCAGAGGCTCATTACCGGACAAATCCTTACCCATTAGTAATTAGTTCGAAAGAAGTTGACAGCAATAGTGTAATAAAGCTGAATTTAGCACCAGGAGGAGGTGCCGCTATTCATTTTACTCCGGTTAGCACGGAATAATTTTAGATTAGAAATAACCAACAGATTGTTTGGTTGGTATATTTTGGTGTTGCTGAAATCTCAGCAACACCATTCAGATCATCTATCAGGTGAAAAATTCGCCGGCGCAATTTGATGGAAAAGAAGGAATGATTGCAGAACTAAGAACTTTAAGAGCATTTGCTTTATACAAAGCCGTAGATCTATTTGGTAATATTCTCATCATTCTGGATTTTACTGGAACTGATTTACCGGAACAACTTACAAGGACAGAAGCTTTTAGTATTATTGAGCAAGAACTTTTAGAGTCTACACCTAAACTTACAGGAATCACCCAGTAGTGATTATTACGGAAGGTGTATTCGCCCTGTAGCTTTTACCATTTTAGCTAAAATGTATCTTAACTCTGAAAAATGGACAGGTGTTGCAAGATATAATGAAGCCATTGCTATGTGTGATAGTATTATAGATGGAGGAAATTATTCTTTAGAGGGAAATTATTTTGATAATTTTACTATTCAGAATGAAAACTCAGGAGAAGTAATATTCGCAATGCCTTTAGATAAATTAATTGGCGATTTTGGCTTTCAAATGCACATGTACACTTTGCATTGGGCTTTGCTTAAAAAGTATGATCTTGAAGGAACATGGTGTTGGAATGGCTTGTGTATGACAGAAGCTATGTACGATTCATTCGATTCAAACGATAGCCGTATAGAAGGATGGGAAGTAGGACCTCAATATTATTTTAACGGTGATCCCGTGTACGGATATGAAGGAGGACAATTAACATTTACAAAAACCATTACTAATTTAGATTGGTCTCCCGAAGGCGAAGGAGTACGTTGCTTTAAATGGGAATTGCCAACAGGATTGAGTGAATGGGAAACGATGAGTAACGACTTTTCAATATTTAGATATGCCGATGTTTTATTAATGAAAGCAGAAGCAATTATGCGGAATAGTGGAAATGAAATATCATCTGACGCAACAGTACTTAGTCTGGTTAATGAAATAAGAACACGTGCATTTGGTGATACAAATCATGACTACTCTGAGCTTACTCTCGATAAATTTCTGGCAGAAAGAGGTAGAGAATTAGCCTTTGAAGAGCATAGGCGTCAGGATTTAATCTCTATGGGTTAATTCCCCGAGGCTTGCCTCGTAAATAATTAGTATTTTGTGACTCGATGTCACAGAATAGTAAATATATCCATAAAAGCCACAATGTTACAGTGTTGTTGTACCATTTAGTAATAAGTGCAAAGTATCGAAGAGTAGTTTTAACCCAAGATGTAGACTTAGTTTAGGTATCAGTTTGCGATGAGCTTGAAAAGCGTTATGATATTCGATTTTTAGAGATTGGAACAGATGATGATCATGTTCATTTTTTGATCCAAAGTGTACCGACTTATAGTGTTACAAAATTGGTGACCATGATAAAAAGTTTGATTGCTCGTGAAGTTTTCAAACATTGCCCAGAGGTTAAGAAACAATTATGGGGTGGAGAGTTTTTTGGCAAAGGGTATTTTGTGAATACTGTAGGGCAACATGGTACAGAAAATAAGATTTCACAATATGTCAGATCTCAAGGAAAGGAATCTGAGTACGTAAAGCTAAAAGATAATCACCAGCTAACTCTATTCTAAAAATGCCTCGGGGCTTGCCCTGGGGTTGTTTATTATTTTCATTGCTTTTATCGATCGGTATTTCTAATTATTTGATGAAGTCAACAAACTGTCCTAATTTGGATAAAATTGTACAGTCTCTTGTTGCTTAATTTTACTATTTCACGAGTTTTTGATTTTTTCCCTTGAACTTCCTCTCTGGTTCATATTTATAAGGAGCCCAATAATTTTTTTGGATCTTTTTTAAACCCATAATGTATATTTTTCCCTTTACGAGGTAAAGGAAGCGGATCTTCCGTTCTCAACTCTCAAGCCATCATGTCCTCCAACAACTCAGATTGCTTCTCTGCAAATTTGCCATTTCTAAACAAATATAGTAGTTCCACAGGCTGGCATTCCACAATAGGCTTTATTGAACCAGGCTCTTGTTTCGACCAGTTTATCCAAAAAAGGGATAGTATTTATAGAAACCCACTCTCGCTTACAGGCATCTGCTCTAAACTAATCGGCAATGATCAACACGATATTGGGCAACTCTTTTGAATTTCGTTCCATGTCTGGAATTTTATCTGACTGCCCATTCACATTAGGAATCCCAAGCAATGTTAAGGTCAACAGACATAGTTGTCTAATAGTTATCATTTTTTGATATTATTAAAACTTCGTGTTTCTTAAAAAAATAAATCCCCATTAACTTCTTAGGAACATGCCCAATTAGTTGAAAGCTTACTGATAATTTGATTATAAATTAAACTCATAAGTCAAGTTATAAGCTCTTTTTTCAAAAAGACGGGATCACTTTCATCGAAAACGATGGAGTACCATACCCGACAATAGGCCATCCTTCTTCGTCCCATCCTACTTTATCTAACATTAAATTACGTTGACTACTTCCATTATCAACATAAGAGTGATAAAGTACCCAATCTACTCCATTATCATCTGTGATAATTCTTGAATTATGTCCGGGGCCTCCAAACATTTCATCACCATCTAGAACTACAGGCTGATAATTCTGAGGATTCCAGGCATCGATATTTCTCATATCCTCTCCCGTTTTACTCAGATAAGGGCCTTGAAGATTTTCAGATCTTCCTACTACAATTTTGTAAGAACTATCCATACCTTCACAACAGGCACCTGTAGATGCAAACAAGTAATAATAGTTACCTCTCTTATGAACATAAGCAGCTTCAAACGATTTACCTGTAATCTTTGTTTTGTTTGCCAGGTCTTTTACGGCCATACCATCAGCCGTTAATTCTGTCATATATATACCATAAAAGCTTCCCCAAAATAAATAACGTTTACCATTTTCTTCATAAAAACATGGATCGATTGAATTATGAACATCTATTTCCGAACTAACGAACAACTTTCCGTTGGGATTACCGGTGGGTGGCATAAAAGGCCCCTGAGGTTTATCGGATACGCCTACTCCGATGCCACACGTAGCACCTCCGCCCCATTTAGATATAGCATAGTACATCACATATTTTCCATCAAAATAATTAATGTCCGGAGCCCACATTGCAGTCTCGCTTACATCATCATCCGTAAAATCTGGTCTTTCGTTAAATACTTCACTCGTGTTACCACCAGCAATACGACTCCAATTTATCAAATCGGATGATTTATATCCTCTTACTTTTCCAGATGTTACATACAAATAAAAATCATTACCTACTCGGATGACGGTTGGATCTGCATAGCTTCCTTCAATAATAGGATTTGTAAGAAATGTTTCATCTCCCTGCTTTAAAGCGACTGTAAATTCTTTTGAAGTTCCATCTTCTCCTTTTATTGTATAAATAACAGGCTTAGAGAAATCATGCATAGCAAGTCCGCTTTTTTGTACTATTCCGTTTACTTTAACAACTGAGCTTGCTTCGCTGGTAGTATATTCTGGCTTTAACGATGTTATATTGATATTTGATGGAATTTCATTTTTATTCGAAATTTCCCCGGTTTCTGTATTTATTGAAGGCTGATATTGTTTCATCTCTGGTTCAGGGAAAGA
Organism: Labilibaculum sp.; assembly: GCA_016760525.1. Classification (GTDB taxonomy): domain Bacteria; phylum Bacteroidota; class Bacteroidia; order Bacteroidales; family Marinifilaceae; genus Labilibaculum. The sequence continues at coordinate 17,557 of JAESUW010000150.1, read as the reverse complement.
GAATGATTTAAAGCTGTTTTCCATTTCCTGTTTTGTTAGTCTAACACGATAGTATTTTTGCTTTTCACGCCCTACATATAGATCATAAACACATTCTTTTGAAAAGTCAACTCTATTCTCACCACTTCGCTGTACTTGATCATCAATTTTAAGGATTACCTCTTCTCTGTTCGTTTTAAATTCAGCAATTAACTGTGAGAGATTGACATATTCTGGAAGTGTTTCTTCGTTAGTGATATTGTTGGTAATATTGTTAACATGAAGTACATGATTTTCCATTTTTTGATCCCAAACGGAAAAATAGGTAATTTCTCCCAGTATCGTCTCTTTGTCGGTATTCTTGCATGAACGTAAAAATAGTAAAGCAACAAATAGAGCTATTGGGAACATTAAAATTCTTTTCATTTTTTATTTATTGACGGTTTATATTTTTTATCGCAAATCGAAGGTCTTCCTTTGTTTAGAAAGAGAGGTTGTATTCACAATAAACTCTTCTTTAGAATATGAGGTCGCCAATTTGTTGGCGACCTCATATTCTAAAAGATTAATTTCTTACCATTGAATCTGCTGATCTTCATCTGGTATCAGTGTATTCAGATCACGCTGCATTACCAACGTCCCAGTAACACTATACTTTATTGGAGTATCAGGGATTATTGTGTAATCTTCAAACGTATAATCTAACCCAAGAGTGATATATATGTGTTTCATATAAACCTTTACGGGATCCATTTCTTCTTCTATCACATAATATGGCTCTCCTTGCACATTTAAGTTTATCAGTGGATTATCAGTATAAACCTCCAGTTTCTTTTTGTTAATATCAATTCTTTCATCGGTAAACTTGATAAATATTTTGTAATTTTTCCGATCTACATAATCTATATCCCTAAGCCCTGCATAAAGGAAAATAGTGCTATCATCTACCACATAAGTTCTAATGTTTGATACAGTAAGCGCATTCTCCGTGTCTGGCTCCAAAAAGATTTTGTACAGGGTTCCGCTATAAGTACCTGAATAATCATTAAACAAGTTTACATTCAATAAAGCCTTTCGGTAATGTTTATGAGGATTAGCTTTGTAATTTCCATCAGGATTATCCAATATTTGTAATGGTAAAACCCATTTGTCCGTTTGGTCTAAATTTTCCAATGAAAAATCAATGGCCAATGTATCGGTTGACTGCCCAGGAGCAATGTCTTGTGTTTCTGCCACACTATAATATAAAGAACCTAATTGTTGGAAATAAAGTTCTTTTCGCTGACCGTAAACCTCTTGGTTTATAACAGCCAGGGTATCTGGATCCAGACCTATTTTTACAGTTCTTTTTTGAGCATTTGCAGTTGATCCACTAATGAGAATTGGGAGATTATAAGCAACTTTCCCATTGGATTTATAACGGACATATATAGGAGTTACCCCTTGTTCGTTCGGTGTAGCTTTGAAAGAAACTGTTTGCTCATATTGTTCATCTTCCCATTCATCGTTGCATGATACACAACATATTGTTGCGAATGTTGCTATAAATAAATAATGTATATATTTCATATTTTTTTACTTATTAAAGTTATTCAGGATTAGTCCAACCTGGATTTTGAATCAATTTTGAATTTCGTTTCAATTCAGTATAATGAATAGGTAAGAACCACATTTTGCGAGCAAATATTGTTGGCAGCGATGGCACAACGACAGGAGTATGGAAAGTTTCAGGCATATCTTTGGTTGCATATGCATTACATCCGTAAATAGGAGCAGCTTCTTCTACGGGAGCGTCCATCCAACGGCGAAGATCAAAATAGCGGTGTCCTTCGGCAAATAGCTCAATCTGGCGTTCGCGCTTCAGCTTTTCACGAAATTTATCCTGATCGCTATATACCTCATCTGTATAATCAGGCAATCCTGCGCGGATGTGGATAGGCTGAATTCCCGTTTTCATTTCACTAATTTTACGACTAATCGCATAGCTGGTTGTTCCATCCCATGATGGGATATTGTATTGCCCGTCTAATTCATTTAATGCTTCTGCGTATATTAATAAAACTTCTGCATAACGAATAGATGGATCAACTTTTTTTATCACTCGTCCATTATCATAAGATGAAGAGATTGTGTTACTAATATCATATGGATTGACGTATTTTTTTATCCCAATGCCGGTGCGTAGCCAATAAGTTGCGTTGGTGTATCCGTTACCACTACCACGATAATAAAATATCTGCTGGTTTCTTTTTTCATCTTTACTCTCGTCTGCATCTAACATATTCCACGTACATCCATTGTAAGCAACAGAAGCATAGAAACGAGGTTCTCGATTCACGTATTGCTTAGATACTCCTGTTCCCAAGGATCCCAACTCAGGATAATTAGATAATTCTTCTGCTGTAACAATTCCTGATTCATGAGGACGTGTATCGTAACGGCCAGCATATCCAGATAAACCCGCATACATCGAGTTCATTCCAGGACAATCAATCCCATCAGCCATATAGTAAGCATCACATTGCTTTTGAGTCATTCCATGTGAATTATAACCTTTAGCATACAAACGAGGTAATTGATGTATCACCATAACTGATATATTTTCAGATGAACCATTCTGCCCACGGGTAAAAATAAGTTCAGAATTTTCATGAGCAAGGACATCACCATTGAATAATGAACGATACGATTCAAATGGATCAATATTTTTCCAACCATTGGGCCAATCCTGATCTGAAAAATTCTGATCATAGGGAGGAGTGATAGTAGCCGGGTAAGCTTCATCACCTGTGTTTTTATAATAGGAAACATGTAGACTATACAGTCCCAAATCCATCACATCCCTGGCAGCGGCAGCGGCTTTGGCCCATTTGGACTCATCATAAACCTCAGGGAGTAAATGCCTGTTGTCTTTGTCTATTAGGGCTGTTGATATATCTGCCGGTGCTTTTCCGTTATACAATGGACTAGCAGCAAATAGAAGAACTTTTGCACGAAGTGCCAAAGCTGCTCCTCTGGTAGGACGGGCTATATCTTGCACTGCCTCAGTAAGAGGAAGTGTTTCTGCTGCTTTTACCAATTCACCATTAATATAATCTACACATTCATCATATGTATTTCTCGCTTGCGCCACTTCGTCATATTCTTTCATATAGTCAACCGTTTCATCGGAAATAATAGGAACAGGACCGTACAGGCGTAACATGAGCCAGTAGAAATAAGCTCTTAAGAAATGTGCCTGTCCCTTGAGCTCGGCAATCTCCAAAGCACTAAATTCCTCATTCTTATCAATATTATTCAGAAAGATTGAAGTCTGACGAATTCCTTTATAGGCATTCTGCCAAATGTGTTGAGTTTCGTTATGATCTCCACTTTCTGAATATTGCCCGCTTTTCCATCTCATGTATCCTTTTGATTCGTCACCATAATACATATCATCAGCAAAATTGAACGGAATATATTTTTTACTACAAACATCTTGTAAATAACCATTAGCTAAATAGGAATAAGCTTGAGCTAACCATTCATTTGTATAATCTTTGCTTTGAAAAACGTCTTCGATAGTCATGCGTTCATCGAAAAGGTAATCGGAGTCTAAATAGTCGGAACACCCAACAAAAGACAAACTCAATACTACTGCAAAAAATAGAATTATACCTAATTTTTTCATATATGTTTAGTGTTTATAGATTAACTGAAATTCCTAAAGAGAGAGTTTTGCTGAGAGGATAATTTTTCCCAGTAGAACTAGCTAGCTCTGGATCCCATAGTTTAAATTTGGAAAACGTAAGGAGGTTTGTACCAACAAAAAATACTCGTACTTGATTCAAATGAAGTTTATTTACTAACGCTCCAGGAAGCGTATAACCCATGTCAAGTGTCTTTAGTCGTATATAAGAACCGTTTCTAAGCCAAAATGTAGACTCCTGATAATTATTCGGGTTATCTCCATAAGTTAGACGTGGATATTCAGCATTTGGGTCTTCATTTTCGCCCAATATCCAACGATTTGAGTTAGCAATATCATTCAAAATATTTCCCCAACCGTCCCCTGTCTGAAACATAAAAACAGAGGAGCCTTTAATCTGGAATGTTGATTTTCCAACTCCTTGAAAATGTATACTCACGTCCAGACCTTTCCATTTAGCCGACGCTCCAAATCCATAAGTAAGGTTTGGCCTTCTTGTTGTACCTATCGCTACCCTGTCATATTTATCAATTATTCCATCTCCATTAACATCTTTATACTTAATATCTCCGGGCATCACCTCTCCGAAAGTTTGAGCCGGACTGTTTCGGATTTCCTCATAATCTCTGAATAATCCCAATGATATTAAGCCATAAGATTGATCAACACGATGTCCTTTCTGTAATGTATATCCATAAATAGAATTTTCCTCATCTCTTTCAATAATCTCATTCTTACTGTAGGTCATATTACCACGTAGAGTAAAATCAACATTGCCTATTTTTTGCTTGAGTATGAAGTTTCCATCAAAACCGTGAACTTTTACTATTCCAACATTCGCAGAGGGATTACTTTCCACCCCAACAGACCAGGGAAGATAATTACGTACCATATAGATCCCCTCTCTATTTTCGCTGAAATAGTCAATTGCGCCCGATAGCTGATCTTTAAATAAAGAGAAATCGAGTCCCAAGTCTTGTTTTATTGCAATCTCCCAGGAAACATTAGGCGAAGCGAGGGAAGAATAATATTTGCCTTTATATGTTCTGTCATAATCATAGTTTCCGAAATTATAAGCATTGCCATCAGTCGTCCCAATTTCATATAAATAAGGGAAACGAATGTCTCCTAAATTATCATTTCCCGTTTTTCCATAAGAATACCTAATTTTGAACATCTCCAGCCATTTTACATCTCTCAGAAAGGGTTCTTCTCCTATATTCCAAGCTCCTGAAATAGCTGGAAAAAAGCCGAATCGATTATCTTTATGAAAGTTTTCAGATCCAGTATATCCAAAATTGAAATCAATAAAAAAACGGTTTAGCCAATTATAATTTACACGCCCCGCCAAACTTTGATTGCGTCGGGCTATTCCATTTTTAATATCAGTTCCAATATTTACTGTTTGCACCTTGGAGGATTGAGTATATTTTAAAACTGCTCCAACGCGATTATCTCCGAATCTGCGGTCATAGTGCAATTCTATTTCAAGAAATTCATTCCGTTTTCCTCCCGAACCTGAAGTTTGGGTCATCACCTGTTCCTCTTTGATACGAGTAAATATAAGATTGCCATTAACATCACGAGACTTCTCTGCTCGGTACATTTCAGGATGTTTATAACGTTTGATCCAGCTACTGTTCTCTGTATCATACCCGAAACGCCCTACAAAGGATAGACCTTTTGTAACGAGATCCAGTTTCTGTTCCAAAGACACATTTGTTTGGATATTGTTATCCCAATTCTCTAAATATCCGGTCATTGTAGCTTGTACCCATGGATTAAACCGGTCACCATTATCATCACCATAGGCCGGAATATATCCATTAGAATACTGCAGCGGGGTCATAATTGGGTTGTATCCCATCAGTGACGTCCATATTGCATCGCTTCCTATTCCCGGATCGTTTTGTATACGCAGGGAACCGGAAACACCAGTCTTCAAGATGGTAGTTTTTGTGATATCAATGTCAACATTTATTCGATAAGTCCATTTTCGGAAGTTTGCATTGGTATTATAGTCCTTTAACGACTTATCGACTTTATACATCCCTTCCTGATTTTGGTAGCTCCCCGACACGAAATAACGGGCTGTCTTTCCTCCTCCATTCATATTCAGAGTAGCACGTGAGTTCCATGAACCATCTCGTAATAGGACATCCATCCAATCTACATTCGGGAATAAATTCGGATCCAAACCTAAACGCAGAATTTCCAGCTTCTCAGGTTGATAGATTAAATCTTCATTACGGGTAATTTTCGCTTCATTAGCTAAAGAAGCATATGTATATCCGTCTGCAAACTCGGGAACTTTAGTAAGTGTATTATAAGATCTTTCAACCTTTGCTTTGATGTTGATCTTGCCTTCTTTACCACGTTTAGTATTAACCAGAATAACACCATTGGCTCCTCTGGCTCCATAAATAGCGGTTGCCGAAGCATCCTTCAAAACCGTAAACGATTCGATATCTTCCACATTGATTTCATTCAAATCCCGTTCGAACCCATCAACCAATACTAAGGCAGAGTTGCTGGCTCCAAATGTAGAAATACTACGTATCCAGAATTCAGAAGTACTACCGGGTTTTCCAGACGTTTTCATAGCCATAACACCAGGAACGACACCAGCCAAATTATCTAAAATAGACATGGATGGATTTGTTTTCAGTTGTTCAACGTCAACAGTTGTAATAGCTCCGGTTACTGCTATTTTCTTAAGGACTCCGGTTCCTGTAACCACAACTTCACCAAGTATGCTATCATCAGATTCCTCCATGACTATATTAACTTCTCGTTGCTCTTTTATCAATACCTCGGCTCTATTAAAGCCGATATAAGAAAAAACGAGTGTATTATAGGCAGGCATTTTAATTGTATATCTCCCGTTGACATCGGTAACAGTTCCTAAGCCCGCAACATTGCTTATAAACACGTTAACCCCAATCAATGGTTCTTTATTTTTATCAGTTACAATTCCTGTCACCTGAACTGTTTCTTGTCCGAAAGCTTTAACTGAAACAATGAGCAGCAGTATATATATTATTAGTAAATTTTTCATATCAATATTCCATTAATTATTCTTCATAAGCAATTTTGCGAATACGCCGGTTGTTAGAATCCCCGATATAGAAACACTGCCTTCCTTCATCATAGGCAATTCCTGCAGGATAGGCAAAGCAAGCTTCTAAACGTAAATCTCCATCTCGGTATCCGGGCGTTTGCGGCGTACCTGCAAATGTGGAAACCCTTCCTTGAGGAGTTAAAATACGGATTAGGTGATTCTTCTTGTCGCAGAAATAAAAATCATATTCGTCATTTTCACCTTCATATGCGGGATTCTTCACAAACACACCTTGTTGAGGTTCATGTACTCGGGCATTGCTTCCAACTCCATCAACATAACCTGCTGACTTATCTTTCCCTGCGACTAAATATGGTTCAGTAAAAATTTTCTTCTCCCAGTTATAATCGGAACGCATAATGTATTGTCTGTTATTCACTATTATATATGCATAATTACCGGTCGGATGAATGATTATGAAAATTCTTATCGACGAATTTGGAAGTTTAAAAGCCTGTTCAGACTCGCCAGTCTTCAGATCGCCTTTCCAAATGATACCTGTATTGTAAAATGCATAGTAGCACTCCCCATTTACAGGATGTATCGCTGCAGCCCTACATCCTCGGGCATTCCATAAAGCTGTTTTTTCTGTAAACCCGGAGCTTCGAGTATAAAGATAATTTCCTGGCTGAGTATCAGAACTTTGATCATGTGTAACAATCATTTCACCATCTAATGTAAAATTAATGCAAGGAACTTGATGAGAACTTGGTAGACCTGTAGAAAAGGTGCTGACATATTCGTTTTCGAAATCAATGAGCCTACATGATTTTTCATAACCTGCGACATACAGATGGTTGTGATTTAGTGGATCAAATACTAACCATTCCATTTTTTCGAATCCTCCACAATCATCAAATGGACCATCTTTTACATCATATTTCGTATTATTTTCATAGGTCTCTCCTATAAAAGGTGTTACAAGCATTTTCTTTTGATACAAAAAATGCTCTTCTGCTTCAGAGTAGGTGACCTCTTCGCCTGCTTCATCAAGGATCTTTACTTGAATTGTACCTTCGTAAGCTTTTGCAGGAACAATACAATATAGTGCCTGATTTTGGACTCCGATAACTGTTGCATTTTCTCCACCAACAGTTACTCTGACTTTTGCGGTGTCATTGCCAAAATTATTGCCATATATAACTAAATTCTGACTGGCTCCTCCTTCTTTGGGGATAAAATCGGAAATCACCACGGGTTTCGAAGGGGCAAAATGTAAATTTGTGTCTGACTTATCGTCTTCACATGACACACAAAGAACGAATAGTATCAACATGATATGCCAATACTTCATGTACCTAATTTTCGTTTTTTTCATAATACTAGATTTTTTTTCATAATAGCGATTTACTAAACTTAATTTGTTAAAATATTCATGAAAAAGGCATTTGCCTTGTTGCGACTAACTAGATGATTTGTCTTTAATATTAGGTATGAGTCTATTTAAAATTAGAACTCATAAGAACTGACACTAATAAACTCTGCTAGTTAGAATTGAAATTGATAAATTGTGTTTACATACTTTATTTTTTAATAGTTCATTTTGCAATCTGTAGTTTTATTTAATAATTATGGTTTTAAACTATCCATATTTGATGTTCTGTAATTTTTAATAACAGCCATTATATTATCATTAAACTTTTGACCAATCAGGGAGTATTTATTTGGAGATAAAGGAAAGAAAAAGCGGGGCTAGATGATGAAACAATTTTGCCATTAATAAGCATATTTCTGTCAATATCGACTTGGATACACAGAGCATGTAATTTTCTTTCTACTGTAAGCTCCTTGCAAAAACTATTGGTTAGGACATTTTGTTCCTACATGGAGAATGGCTGTGAGAATATTTTTCATTTAAACCGTGGTATTCAGTATGCCTGTAATGCGTTTACTAACCTTTTGGGGATAGGATAGAGGTAAGTGGTTATACGTAGTGTGAGCAGAAAAGGCAATTGCTTGGATGATGCAGTTGCGGAAAGCTTTTCTAAAACGATATAAGTGGAGCTAGACTACAAACGAAGCTTCCCAAATCAGGAACATGCGAAACTGACATTATTTTGAGTGGATCAAAACCATGTGCAACAAAAAGAATAAGTAATCTGCATTAGGATACAGAATAAATGAATTTGAGCAATTAAATAATAACCAAAAATAGCAGTATAACCTTTAACTAGCCTTATATATTTTTGTTGCACATCCTTGATTTCATAAAATTAAATAGGGTTAATAACTAAAATTCCTGATTTGTTATTTGCAGGAAAAGTTATTTGTAGCATTCCCGGATAATAAGACTTAACGCATAAAGATTTTCCTCTGAATTTTACAGAGTAATTGTAGTCAGGATTCATAATAACGATCATTGTTCGTTCGTGAGGGGTCGTTGAATCATCAAACGAAATCTTCGCTTCATACTGAGAATGATCGTGATTAAACGAACCGTCATTGATCCAAATTTCAAATCCGGTTGAGACTTTCCCGACTCTATAGTATGTGGCATAAAAATTTAACAAAGGAGAAGATAGTCCTGAGAACTGATGCCATCCGGCACCTCTTCCAGATGCAATAATGAAGTGCTCAAATGTATGATAGGTTTCAGAGCATTCCTTTTGCCATGTATCTAATGCAGTAGATGCTATTTTATATGCTTCATCTCCTTTGCCATTGTCGAGTAAAGCTTTCCACATTACCCACTGATGGGGAAACCACACTGCACCATTCCAATATCCATCAGACTTATAGTAAGGAGCAGATTGATCTACTGTAGATATCCCTACATTTGTCCACAATTCCTTAGGAGAAAACAGGTGTTTTATTAAAGTGCCGGTTTGCTTAGGATTACATATGCCTGAAACCAATGGGGAAATGCCGTCCAAACCTCTGTTAAAATTGCTACCGTCTTTATACCTAAATATCTCCTTTGCGTTTCCTTCGTCATCATGTATCACATAGCTAAAATATCCTTCTTTATCATCCCATGCATATTTTTGAAGTGCAGATAAAAGCGTATTGATTATTGCATCGTAGTGCTTTACATCCTTTTTCTCTCCCAACTCTTTTGCAGCCATCCTTAATATTTTTGCAGCTCGTAAATAGTATGCAGAACTCACAACCGGTGTTACTAATCGGTTAGACCTAGCTTTTTGCGGAGGATAATCATCCCAACCTCCAGAGTTGTAAAAATAATCCCACGTGTTTAATAGTCCCGAGCCCTTCATTCGAGTAGTAGAATAGGGATCAACTCCTGCCATAAAATCAAAATATCGTTTTAATCGAGGATACAAATAAGCAAATTGCTCTTTAGATAGATTATTGTTCCATAAATCAAAATAAGCAAATATCTGTATTGGCAAGGGAGTTCCGTGATGAATAAAAGCTGATTCATTTCCAACAGGAGTAGTATAAGCTTTAAGTACTTCATATGCTTTTTCTCTGTCAATGTCAATCAATCCCAGGGAAATAAATCCGGAATCCCATGTATATAAACTGTTCCAATTTTTACCAGGGGTAAAATGTCTTATATATTGTCTCTGTGTATAGACAGGATAAACTACATTTGAAAGTACAGCTGCTTGTAGCAATTGTTGTCCTAAACGGTATTTCTCACCTTCTGACAAACAGCTGTTTTTCAAATCATCTTTTTCTTTTCGTATTTTTGAAATTACTTCTTGAGGTGAAGTATGAAATGTCTCAAGTTGTTTTTTTACGTATTCTTTATCTCCTGTACATATAAGGCTATATAATATCTTTTCTGAATTGGAACCTAACACAATGGGGCGGAGAAAAGCATTCGTATAATGCCATTTTCTGTTGCCTGTTAATCTACTGGAAACATGATCATGAACTTTTTTACGAAAGAAAGATTCTAATTCGTCATTCAATATCTCACGAATTTCTGAATCCTGAAAATTCCAGGCTACTCCATAAAAATTGGAGCACTCCTCGTACTTTAACAGAAAGTCTCTATTGCTTTTCCCTTTTTCTATCTTGGGGGTAAATGGGATTTTTGTTGATATTGTGTTTATGGAATTAATAGTTTGTACTGATCCGATAAAGAAACCATCTAAAGAAATTGCCCCCTTCCCTTCAGAAGTAAGCTCTAATATATGCTCTCCGGTACTATCGCATTTATATGGGATCGAAAGAAATACAAAATCTCCTGTACCTTCAAAATTAACCTCTTTATTAATTAGCCCACTGGTATTAAACACAGCTCTTTCACCCTTTTTTAGTTTATATCTGAAACTCAAAAGCCCTTCTTCGAGCCCTTCTAAAATATCAACCTTATATACTACCTTATCTCCTTTGTCTTTCCCAAAACCTCTGCCGAAAACAGAACCATCTAAAGATTGTGATGTACGTTCCTCGTTCCTGTGCCATCCATCGTAAACCAATCTGTATCGGGCGGTTTTATTTGCGGGCTCATTAACAGCATAGTCTATGGCATTATACCATTGTAAACGGCTATCTTCTATTTGGTTTATTTTGATGTTTGGGGACTTTTCCGGATAGGCAATATAAGCAATATTATTCAGCACCAAATTTTGGTTTATTGATGTATTATTCACACAGCGACTTTCTACCAACACACGTGCGTCATCAAGGAGATGGTATGTTACATCAATGAAGACGTTGTCTTTCCATTCCAATTCATACCTATAAGTAATATTGTCCATCTCTGGATTGATTTTCCAGGGATAGTAAGAAGACTCAAATAGCACATGTGGTACTAATTGCCGGTTTCTATAATATCCGGGCATTACCGAAAAATCAAACCGAAGGCCTTGCTGCATATCGGGAATATGAGAAATCCCTGCATAACGTTTGGAATAAGGTCCCCATGAATGAAGAGATGAAATATCATGATTGTTATCGTTTTGATCTGGCATATCTTGACCGATAACCAACTGGAAGGAAAGGCAAAAAAATAATATTGAAAATAAGTATCTCATTTTTTTTAATCTGAAGTAATGTTCAAAAAGGAATCAGTAGTTTAGCTTAAAAAGAATTACAAAGGAACAGAGCCTACAGTTGGTCCATCAACAGTTAAGCCCCCGTCTTTTCCGATAGTTAGTTTATCCATAAAAACGATTCGCTTATTCCCGCTACTATCTGTTCTGGCATGATAAACACATAGTTTCTGTTGGTTTGGAAGAGTAAGAACCATGTTGTGTCCTGTTCCTGTTACAATTCCTCCATCAGCAGTATTTTTCTGAAGTACCGGGTTATTATCGGATTTTTTGAATGTCCCTAACGGATTTTTTGCGGTAGCATATCCTACTGCATAATTTTCTCCTCCAAAGTAATTTGCGGAATACATCATATAATAGGTATCATTTTTCTTGAAAAGAAAAGAGCCTTCGGTCCATCTTCTATTTATTTCCCTGCTTGTAACCGAGCGGCTTTCCCATTCAGATTGAGAATCATTTATACTCAAAGGAGGTCTCAGCAAAAGTTGAGATTCTCCGATTACAGCTGAAAAATCAGGTTTTATTTCAACCCCGTAAATCCAGCTTTCTTCAATCTCATCAAACCAGCCGTTTTCTTTTGCTAATTCTGAAATTTCACTTTCTACAGGATGTTTATAACAACATCTTGAATAATACAAGTAAACTTTATGGTTTTGATCATCGAAATATAAATTGGCATCAATTATAGGATATCCGGGATCAAAGATTGGTTTATCATGAAGATTTTTAAATGGCCCCAAAGGACTATCTGCAACAGCAACCCCAATACGAAAGTTCTCTTTTTCGTTTTTAGGGTTGTCCTTCCAATTTGCACTATACCACAAATAAAACTTACCATCCCTTTCGTAAACTTCAGGAGCCCAAAAACAATCCTTTCCCCAAGAGTTATTTTGGTCTCCTGCAAGCACAACACCTCTGTCTTCCCATTTACTCAGGTCTTTTGACGAATATGCTTTAAATCCATTAAAATTTTCGGATGTTCCGTACATGTAATAATTTCCATCTGCACAGTGTAATACGTACGGATCTCCTAAAGAAATAGGCAGCGGGTTACGTAACTCCAAACTTGTTTTCGCTTCTTGTTTACAAGCGAAAAATAAAACAAAGGCCAAACAATAAACTGACAGTATTTTTCTTTTCATTTTTCTTCTAAATATTAAATTTGATGCATGTGATAGTGTGCGAATCCGCCATTGTCTGTCTGGTGACAAGCCGCCCAAATATACCTTCGCCTAATCGTTCGGGCGATTATATTCTTGCCAATTTCATGTAAAATTCTATCAGATTTCTTCTGATTTGGAAGAAAAAGGGAAAATCTATTTCAAATTGTCATACCATTCAGTAGGAGATAATCCAAATTGTTTTTTAAATACTTTTGAGAAATAGGAAGGAGAGTTAAAGCCAACAATAAAGCAAACCTCATTTACTCTGCACCCTTCAGCGATGTGTTCTGCAGCCTTTTTTAGCTTGACTAATAAAATAAATTCATTGGGAGTTAACTCTGAAATTCCTTTTATTTTCCGATGCAAACTCGATCTACTCATATTTAGAGCATTGGCTAATGTGTCAACATTAAATTGAGTATCTGAAATATTTTCGTAGATGAGCTTCGTAACTTCCGTTAAAATTTTTTCATCAGCTACAGAAGATGCTATGGATTTCATTTCTACAAATGGGGAACTAACAAATGCTTCTCTCAATTTTCTTCTGTTGAGCAGAAGGTTTGAGACCTGGGCAAACATATGTTCCATTGAAAATGGTTTTTTAATATAGGCATCAGTTCCTGCCTCTAAACCATCAATTTCTGACTGCAAAGTTGTTTTAGCAGTTAGCATCACGATAGGTATATGACTGTAATCGATGTTTGATTTTATTTCCTTGCACAATTGCAGTCCGTTTATTACTGGCATCACGATGTCAGTAATAATCAAATCTACTTTCTTGTTATCTAATATATCTAATGCTTGCTTTCCGTTTGTAGCACAAAATATCTTATAATGTGGTTCGAATTGCTTGCGCAAAAATATTTTAAGGTCTTCATCATCTTCAACAACTAAAACGGTGTGCTTTTTTTCATTTTCTGAATCTATTTCCAAATAAGATTTTCGAATAAGATCTTGCTTTATTTCTATCTTTTTAGGGGTAACCTCAACAGATATTGGTTGCGAAACAGGCAATACAAGCTTAAAACGATTGTATTTATCTTCGAATATACGTATGTAAGACTTCCTCCATGTAATTCAGCTAAAGAACGGGCTAAAGGAAGTCCCAGGCCTACTCCTTTCAAAATCTGTTCAGAATGTCCGCCGTTTACCTGATAAAAAGGTTCAAATATTTTTTCCTGGTCGTTTACGCTCAATTTATTCCCATCATTACTGACTATTATTTGAAAAGAGTCTATTTCTTTCTTAATACAAAGATTTATTTCGCTTTCTGTGTATTTAATCGCATTATCCCAAAGGTTACTTATGATCTTGGTTAATGCTTCTTTATCAACATCAGCATAAAAAGTATCGATTGGTATATCCGCCTTAAAATCAAGTCCCTTCATAACCGAGTTTACATTAAAATAAGTATAAATATCATTAACCAGTTGCTTAATATCGATTGATGTAAAATTGAGACGAAGTCCGTTTTGCTCTGTTTTTCTAAAGTCAAGTAGTTGATTGCTTAAATCCAGTAGCCGATTGGTATTTCGTTCCATTACTTTCAAATATTCTTTTCTTTTAGCATCCTCTACCTCTGCTCCAATAAGATATTCTAAAGGTCCTTTTATTAAGCTCAACGGGGTTCGTATCTCATGTGTAATGGTGGTAAAAAAAGCGATTTTAGCATTATAGATCTCTTTGGATTTCTCATTTTCAAAAATTTCTTTACGGCGCTCATTTTTCTTGCGTATTTTATTGCTGTACAAGAAAAACAAAGAGATGATACCGGAGATTACAATGACAGCATAAAAAACATACGCCAAGATTGTCTTATAAAATGGAGGGCGAATAATTATTTGTATAGATTTAATCTCATCACTCCATACTCCATCGCTATTCGAAGCTTTTACCTTAAAAGTATATTCTCCTGGAGGGACATTAGAATAACTGGCTTTTTGTATTTTACCTGGAAAAATCCATGTTTTATCAAAGCCGTCGAGCATGTACGCAGATCTGTTTTTTTCGGGAGCAACATAACTGAGGCTAACGAAACTAAAACTAAAGGTCGATTGATCGTGTTTTAGTTCTATCTCCTTTGTAAACTCTATTGAGTATTCTAAAGGAGAACCTTTTTGCCGGGGTTTTACTGTAGAGTTTAACAGCTCAAAACCAACAATATAAACAGAAGGGGGCCGTTTGTTAGAAACAAATGAAGCAGGATTGAACTTAACAAAACCTTTCAATCCGCCAAAATATATGTCTCCATTGGAAACTCTAATTCCTGATTTATAATTGAACTGATTACTTAACAAGCCGTCACTTCTTGTATATCTCTTAATGGAATAATCATCCGTATTCATACATACAATCCCCTGGTTTGTTGTAAACCAAAGGTTGGATAAATTGTCTTCAACAATCTTATATACTACATTATTTGGAAGTCCCTCTGTCGTTGTAAAAGAAGTAAAATTCTTCTTTTTTGGATTATATCTACAAAGTCCACCTCCTTCAGTAGCTATCCATAATGTTTTTTCGCTATCTTCAAATAAAGAGACTACCTTATTGTGAGATAAGCTAGTGGCATCTTTGGGATCATTATTAAATGAAGTCCACTTTTTATTAGCTGGATTGAACTGATACAAGCCTTTTCCTAAAGAACCAACCCATATCATACCATCTTTAGTTTGTAAAATATCATTAATAAAAATATCCCCCAATGAGGAAACCCGAGTAAAGTCAGCATTATCAGCATTGTAATAACACAAACCGTATAGAGTGCCAATCCAGATTCGTCCGGAGTGGTCTTTATAAATAGAGAATATTCTGTTATCGGAGAGGGAGTTTTTAGCGTCTGTTTTCTCATAATGAGCAATTACCTTCTTAGTTTTCAAATTCATTAGATCCAAACCACGGCTATATGTCCCAATCCATAACAAATCTTCATCAACAAGTAAGCCATGCACATTATGATAGGATATGCTGCCCGGCTTTTTACCTGGTCTGTAGTGTTCAAATGTATCGGTACCAGGATTATATAAGTTTAACCCTCCATCTTCTGTTCCAATCCAGATACATCCATCCTGTGCTAATTGAAACTCTCTTATTCTTCTTCCGTGTAAAGAATTACTAATATTTAGATTTGAGACCGGATAATATTTATCGAATGCTGTATATTGAGGGGGATAATAATTAACTCCTCCAAAATAGGTTCCGACCCAAACTCCTCCTTCTCTGTCTCTATATACAGAATAGATCGCATTGTCTGATAGCGAATAGGGATCCAGAATATTGTTTCTAAAAGAGGTTGTTTTTTCTTTCTCCGAATTATAAATAAAAATACCAGCACCAGTAGCAAACCATAGCTCTCGGTCAGATTTCCGGATAACATCTCTTATAAACAATGATTTTGGCTCCCTTAGAGTTAAGAATGAACTAACCTCCTTGCTCACAGGATTAAACCTCTTAGCCCCGCTATTGGCAGTTGTTATTATAAGATCATTATAATTGTCTTGAAATACTCGATAAATGTCATCCTCTTTATTGCGTTCTTCTTTATTGGATAAGTAGTCCACCTTTTCAAATTTTTGGCTTTTTCTATTAAAGCAGTTTAGTCCTCCCCCATGAGTACCTATCCATACATTGTTTTCATCATCTACACAAATACACCATGTATTTACTATTACATCTAATTTATGGTATAATAGTTCCTCCTTTTCCGAGTTATAAGAAAAAATCCCCTGCCAGTCAACAGCAAACCAATACGTGCCGGTTTTATCTTGTTTTATATCATTTACCTCTTTTTCTATTTTTTTCCCATCTTTTGTTTTCACATCAAAACTCTCAAAACAGTCTTTCTTTGGGTAGTAAATGGATACCCCGGCATCTGTTCCAATCCAAATTCTGTCGTCTGCATCCTGAAAAAGCGTCCGAACACAATTATTGTCAATACTACACGAATCATTTTTATCGTTCCTGTAATTTTTAAATTGGCCCCCATCATATCTAGACAACCCATCCTTAGTTCCAAACCACATAAATCCTTGTCTATCCTGAAGAATACAGTGCACTGTATTTTGAGCCAGTCCTGCTTCTACTCCTATTCGAATAAAATACGGCCTATCCTTTGCAAAAGAAGCAGAAACATTTATGAATAAAATAAAAATAAAAGCTAATGTAAAGACATGCTGTTTTTTCATAATGGCATAACAATGATTAAGAAATTTAACCTATTTGCAGAATAAACTTTTAACTCGTCATCGAACAAACACTGATAGTAAATATGAGGTAACAAGATTTTAATTAGACTGTCCATGTGCTGAATATAGAGAACCAAAGGAATAAAACTGATTTGCGAAAATTAAAAAAAATAATAATAAAAGCGTCCTTTTAAAGACCGGTTTGGAAGAATATTACATGATTTTGACAAGAAGACACATGTGTAAGCATTCCAGTGCTCTTATATTTGTCTTCTAAGTAAACAGAACATAGTGTTGTTACCAACAAAAGATGATGTTTATATCTGATACACATTCGAAAATGAAGAATTAGGCTTAGAGTAAGCCTTTCAACTTACTATTAACCTGAGTTCGATATTAAAATATTGCAAGTTGGTTTGACTTAAGGGTTTCATATTTGATTGATGGTTTCTTTTCAA
>JAESUW010000149.1 GCA_016760525.1 Labilibaculum sp. | reverse complement strand
GTTTGGGATAAACCCAAACACTAAGAAAAATAAAGAAAGAATCAGGCAACTCAATAACATTGGCTTAATCGCTGCCTAAAACTTAACGAAGTATTGTAACAATAGATCGTTAGATATTAGATTGATTTACAAGATACTTATTTTCACATCTTTACACTGAAACGCCAATTGCACAAATCTCTCTAGAAATCAATCATTTACAAAACCTTAACGAACTATTACTTTTAACAACAAGGATTTTATTACGGTATAGATCACACGATCTACTTTCCTGTTAGCCTACGGACGTAATACATTAGCGTAATATTTTTCTGTTTCAGGTTTGCTTGCTGTTCCATCGCATGAAACAGCTCCTGTTTTATTCGAACATTGCAAAAATGTTATCAAACAAAATGCAATTAATATTTTTGTCAGAAGAATTTCTTTATGCCCATATTTGATTTTTAATAAAAAACACAATTCCTGAATATAACAAAGCTCTAACTGATATTGCTAAATTTGGAATACCAGTTTATTTTTCATCGTTTATGGTTTATATTCGATTCCTTTTACAGAAGCAACAGCTTTCCATGTGGCCTCATTAAATATTTTTTCATTTTCGATGCTCATTTCATGGGCTGAATAATAGTACATCAGGTGATCCATTGGTAATGAAAAAGCTTTATCAAGGTTTACCAAATAATTCTGGAGATCTTCATCCCTGTGCCGCTGCCCTTCCAATAAGAAAAAGGTTTTCTTTCCTGCTTTTTTCAATGGTTCATAAAACGTTTTATGAGCTTCAAAAATAGTGGTTTTCATGCGGTGCATTTTATGACTTTCGCTACGGATGTGACCATCGCTACCTAAATAATCCATGTGTTTTAAACGAAGAAAAGTTTCTCCCAGTTGTAAACAGGAGCTTTCCGCAAATATGCTAATAACCACTTCTGGTCTGATACTTTTGGCATAAGCGCTCATTTCATCCAAAAACCAGAATACATCCAAATTATAAAAAGGGCGCGGTTCGTCCCAAACAATACCATCCACTTGTAATTCTTCCAGCATAAATTTGAGGTGCTTTTTGTATAATTCGGCCACTTTCGGGTCTAATGGGTTGGAATATGGTTCGTTATGTTTATTTTCCATCCATGTATCTTTATTTTTTATGCTCCATTTTGAGTAACCGTCTAACCACCCTGCCAGGAGTCCTGCCCAACGATTAGGTATCACATGCACTTTCAGCCCTAAATCATGTGCCTGTTTGATAAAATTCCTAACCCGCTGCTGGTGCCAATTGTACATTTGTTCTTCCTGTAAGCAAAATGTGACGATATCAGTCCCTATTGAAACCATCCGCTTTAAATCAGTCTCAATGTGTTCGGCCAACATGCTGTGGTTGTGAGGGGCATAGTAATAACAATTTACCAGTACATTTTTATTCTTTGTTGGTAATAAGGCTTTCATCCCTTTTTCTTTAGGTTGACGAATGCAGGACGAAGCCATTACCAAAACCAGAATGAGCAAGCAGGGTATATTTCTAAATTTTCTCATCATAATTATTCTTATTTAAATATAAAAGCCATTTTTATTTATCCTCTACTCGAAGGATTCTATCATAACTTTGGAACTTTTTAAATTTCCCGAAGTTGCCTTTACCTGAATCAATCCCGGCTCATTTGTCGTTTGGAGCATTAAAAGGCATTTCCCGTTGAAAGTAGCCCGGGAGTAAACTTTATGGGGTGAAAGATCTAAAATATCACCATTTTCCACTCCAAGTAATTTTGCAGGCCCGGATACTTCAAACTCTACAAGATTATCAGCATACGGAACCATCACCCCTTTTTTGTCGGTAATTGTTATCTCAAAATGGATTACATCTGTCCGGTTGGCACATACTGTTTTTTTATCCGAAAAGATTGTAACCTGCGCAGGAGCTTCCGCTGTTTCAATCTTTTTGGAACACAGTATTTCCCCGTTCGTTTTTGCATTTACTTCAATCACCCCTTTTTCATAAGGAACCATCCATACCAATTGCCTTTCCTGCCCCATCTGTTTCTCCCCTAAAGATTTCCCGTTCATGAATAGTTCTGCTGATTCACAATTGGTATAAACTACAACAGGGATTTCTTTCCCTTCTTTCCCTAGGTGCGTCCAATGAGGCAAAATATGTACCATAGGAGAACTGCTCCACAAACTTTGATAAAGGTAATAGTGGTCTTTGGGAAAACCAGCCAGGTCGATAATTCCAAAATTGGCAGTCCGGGCCGGCCAGCCAAAAGATTCGCCCAGATAATCAAAACCTGTCCACCGAAAATTCCCTAAGTAATAATCGTTTTGTTCCACCCTGTTCCAATCGTCCCTAACACCTATCCTTACAATGGAATTATCGTATGAAGACTGGTATTTGTGCGTGATCCCGTTGAATATTTCCTCTTTCGACAAGTCCTTTATTTTATAAACCTTGTCTTCCATTTTAGCAAAATCTTCCGGTTTCTCCCATGGTGCAGGATTGTCTTTTGTGCGATACCATGTTTTTGTCCGGTAAATACCCCTGGTCTGTAAAGTGTGTGTTATTTCAGTGCCAATAATGGCCTTGTTGGGATAGTTTTCGTGATACTTTTCCAATACCTCTTTAAATTCACCGTGCCCATTGAACCCGGCAATATCGGCATAAGGCTCTTTATACCCCCTGGCCTGGGTAACCGGGCGGGTATTGTCTAAGCTACGTAAGTAAGATACGATTGTTTTTTGTTGCTCGCCCGGAAAACCCGGAACTTCGTTCCCGATACTCCACATTACCACAGAGGGGTGGTTCTGGTCACGATGCACAAAATCAGCCAGGTCTGTTTTCCACCAGTCCTTAAAAAAGTTACCATAGTCGTGTTTAGCCTTTGGTTTCCACCAACCGTCAAATGCCTCGTTCAGTACCATAAACCCCATGGTATCACACATGTTGTAAAACTCGGGGGAATAGGGGTTATGTGTGGTACGTAAAGCATTACAGCCCATTTCTTTTAACAGTTTCAATCTCCTGTAAAGAACATCGTCTGGCACTGCAGCTCCTACAGCTCCTGCATCATGGTGGTTACTTAATCCTTTAAACTTAACAGACTTACCATTTAAAAAGAAGCCTTTGCTACCACATACTTCAATGGAACGTATTCCAAAAGGTGTTGTATAAGTATCAACTATTTTACCCTTAACCCGAATTTGGGTTTCAATATTATACATCGCAGGCTGATCAGGCGACCATAAAACCGGAGAATTAACATTTAAAGAAAACGAACCAGAGAATTGTTTACCAAGTTCAATTTCCTCCGAGGTTTCAGCGACCTTCTGCCCATTCGGGGCATAAACTACATTTGTAAGTTGCCCCCGGAGCAGAGTGCCTGTTTCATTCTTTACCTGTATGTTCAGATTGACCAATGCCTCTTCTTTATCCACCTTTGGGGTGCTGACAGCAAGCCCCCATTGCGGAATATAAATATTTTTTGTTTGAGTGAGCCACACGTGCCTGTAAATACCTGATCCTGTGTACCACCTCCCACTTGGTACTTTAGAGTGATCTACACGTACAGCCAAAATATTTTTTCCCTCAGTAAGGTAAGGTGTTAAATCATAAGCAAAACTTATATAGCCGTACGGACGGTTTCCCAGATGATGCCCGTTAATCCATACATCACTGTTCATATACACTCCGTCAAATTCAATAAAATATTTATCATCGTCACACAATTTGCTGATTTTTATTGCTTTTCTATACCACCCAATACCCGTTGGTAAAAAAGCACCGGCAATACCCGAAGGATTGTTCTTGTTATAATCTCCTTCAATAGACCAGTCGTGGGGTACATCCAGTACCCTCCAGCCGGAATCATTAAAATCAAGCTCTTCTACCCCTGCAGGATCGCCCAAGGTGAATTTCCAATCAAAATCCATAGAAGCCCTGCTTCGGACAAAGCCGGTTTCTTTCGATTGACAGGAAAGCATAAAAATAAACAGAAAGGCTGCAAAAAACCTGTTCAGCGTAGAAAGAAAGCCACTGTTTGAACTTTTGTAAAACATTATAAGAGTAGGTTATTCAATAGTCCGTTAGTCCCGAAAGATTTCGGGATTAGTTATTAGTATGATTTACAAGATCCTTATTTTCACAGGCAAGAATACAGCCGTAAAAAAAAACACTATAAACTAGATACTTACAAAACACCAACGAACTATTACTATTTAGACATTGATTTATTTAGCACCTGAATAGGTTGATGATCGAAATTGAAACACATCCGATCCTGTCCTTGCCGAAGCCATAAGTTTCATTAGCTCTGTTACAATTGCAGGGTTTTCCTCAGCAACATTATTTTCCTCTCCAATGTCTTTTGATAAATCATACAATTCAGTGGTTATTTTTTCAGGGTTTAAAACATGACGTTGGACAAGTTTCCAATTGCCTTTGCGCAATGCTTTTTTACCCCCGTGTTCATGAAACTCCCAGTACAAATAATCGTGCTGTTTTTGGCCGTCTTTGTTTAGTAAAGCCGGGAGAAAAGAAATTCCATCGATATTTCCGGGAGATTCAATCCCTGCCAGTTCTGCAATTGTAGGCATCACATCCCAGAATGCAGAAATATGATCACTGGTTGTCCCCGCTTCAATTTTACCAGGCCACCAGGCAATCATAGGCTCACGGATTCCTCCTTCATATAAATCCCGTTTGTATCCCCTCAAAGGGCCATTGCTGTTAAAATAATCGGGGTCTGCACCACCTTCCATGTGAGGGCCATTGTCGGAACTGAACATGACAATGGTATTTTTATCAAGTCCCAGTTCTTTCAATTTTTCAAGTATTTCACCCACCTGCTTGTCCAGTAAAGTTACCATGGCCGCAAAAGCTGCGTGCCCTTCCAATTGGGTACTATATGCTCCACATCGAAAGTCTTCATCGCCTGGGTCTGCACCTTTAAATCCTTTTTCAGGAAGAAACTTGCCACGGAATTCGGCCAGATTTTCTTCGGGCAGTAATAATTCGGCATGCGGGATTACATTCGGATAAAAAAGGAAGAAAGGCTTTTCTTTGTTTTTCTCAATAAACCGCAATGCCTCTTGATGGATTAATTCAGGCGCATACACGTCAAATTTATCTCCTGTATTCCCTTCCAAAATTATTTTTTCCTGGTTGTTCCATAAATGCGGGGGGTAATAATTATGTGCATGACGCTGGCAATTGTAACCGTAAAACTCATCAAATCCCTGCATATTTGGATCGCCTTCCGAACCGGGATAACCTAAGCCCCATTTACCAAAACCACCGGTAACATAATCTGCCTGTTTCAGCATTTCAGCCACAGTAAAGGTTGAAGCAGGCATGGGCCATTGTCCTTCCGGTTCGCACTCTTTATTGCCACGAATGGGCGTATGGCCTGTGGTTTGACCCGTCATCAGCGATGATCGTGACGGCGCACATACAGTACTTCCGGCATAATGTTGGGTAAATATCATCCCCTCACTGGTCATTTTATCCAAATTGGGTGTTTTAAAATGTGTTTGACCATAACAGCTTAAATCCCCATACCCCAAATCATCAGCCAAAATATAAATAATATTTGGCCTCGATTTTTTTTGATTTTCATGTTTTAACGTGCATGAGAATAATGATACTGTACAAAATATGATTAAGATTTGTTTTTTCATTGATACTCCTTTTTTTTTCATTAATACTTCTAAAGAATAACTATCCCTTAACCAAGGGATATAGTTATTATGCGAGCCAAAGCTTAAAGCCTTTAACTGCCATTCATTACTTAATTATCTTTTAAAAAAAGTTTAGACCTGTAAATTATTGTTTACCACAATTGCACAAACGCCTTCATTCAAACTTTAAACATTTATTTGGTTGAACATTCTGTAGAACTAACCTGTCGCTCATGTCAAATATCTTTACTAACTCTATTTTACTGACAAGTATGATTATGTAAGAATTATTTATTACTGGATTTGGAAAAATCAGGAGTTCTTTGCGGGAGCCTGCCTATTTTATCATATTTCCTGTTGACATTGCCTCCAAGCATATCAAACCTATTAGTTAATTAAATGCGCAAACTTATTTTCAATTATTATTGATAAACTATTTTCTCAGTACTAACGAAAGGTTTATTCCCATTCTTAGGGGCAACGGCTAATTTAACGAAGAACATTCCATGTGGTAGTTTAGCAACATCAAAAAAATTCGTATACATACCTTTTTGTTGGAATCCATTTTGTAATACAGCAATTACCTTCCCTTGTATGTTATGTAACTTAAGTATTATATAACTATCTTCGATAATCTGGTATTTTATCTTTGATTCAGCACTTATTGGATTTGGATAAATTTGTAAAACACCACTTACTTCCTCTGTTATATCAAAAGTATTTGCCTCAATGCCTGTTGTTATTTTTCCGGACTTAAGCAATCCTGTGGATGAATCTGTTAATTTCCATTGCACCCAGTCTCCTGTCCAATTTTTTGATCCAAATGCAACCTGCCCATCACCAGTTGCATTTAGCCTTACATTATGTCCTATATTGTCAATAAAATATGTTGTATTAACTTTTGTCAGCTGCCATTGCACCCAATCTCCGGTATAAGTATCATCTACTAAATGAACAGAGCCTGGATCGTCAATATTCGAATTAATTCCTCTCAATCTCATATTATTAGCCCCACACACGATATAATAATAACCATTCCCGGCACTGACTAATTCCCATTTTCCTCTCCATCCTTCTTCTGTTGCGGCGACTAGTTCTACATCATTATCTGCCTGATTACTTTTCATGCGCTTATTTATTCCAAGATTATCAAAGAAATATGCAGGAAGTGCAGATGTTTCAGGAGAACCTGTTAGTTTAACAACAACAAGAGAATGTGGAGGCAAACTGGTAGAAAAACCATCAACTGTAGATGAAATTGTTCCTGTTTGCTGGTAGGCCGGATACTTATCCCAAGGATCTACACCACTCCATACCCATCTTTCATAGGTTGTATCCGGTGTATAATTATTTAGAATTACATCCATAGTTACAGAGCTTTGCCCCTTGTTCATCAAATAAATGGTCATATTCCCAGTTGAACTGGTATAAGTGCCATAGCTATGGGTATAACCATTAACTTTACTACTTGGTATCATATACTTTTCCTCAGCAGTATTATTCAATATATATAAAGGCCATCCCATTGATGTTAGATTATTGTCATCATTGTTAAACCAGGCATTTGCAACAAATTCCTCAGCATTTTCCCCTCCCCATGGCGAGTGAGAGTTCCACATGTATGTATATTTTACATCTTCGTATTGTTGCTCAGTAAATAACAAATCAAACCAAGCCAGCCCCTTGTATAAAGCCGTATTTACTGTATTTTCCCAATTACCGTAGGCATTAGATTCTGTCACTAATATTGGTAAGTCTGGTTTTGAAGAACTATTAACAGCAGATTGCATACCATAAATATTACCAGTTATGCCAGAAATAGAAGCCTCCATCCATTGAGTATAGTTTTTCCATGGTTTTCCAAACAAGTACTGATGGCAACTGGTGAAATCGACTTTATCAGGTGCTTGTGAAATCAGATTACTGAAGTAACTGGTACTTGATAAGATACCAGGTCCACATTTAATTGCAGGATCTTCAGCTTTCATGGCACCAACAAAATCCTTATACAAGGATACATATTCAGATTGTGTTAATATATCTTGATGATGATCCATTTCATTACCAATTTGCCAAAATGCAACCTTATATCCTTTACTCTTTGCATATTTGACCCACTCAACTGCTGTGGTTTTAAGTTCTTCATAAGTTGAGCTATTAGCAAATTTGTATGATAAACAATTAACAACAACTAAAGGTTCAATATTCAATGAATTACAAAGTCCCATGAATTCATCAAAATCCATATCTTTTTTAAATGTGCCGTCGGCATTAGTCCCCCATGTCCAAGTACCCGGGATAACACTTTGGGATGCTACTTTCGGTTCCAGTGTCCCTCCATATGGTGGTGTATCCCACAAATAATTATCAGCCAAATGTCCATATGGAAACCGAAGAGAACCACACTTCATTTCGCTAATTCGTTGAGACATAGAGTTAGTTCGAACCCGTTCTATATCAGAATCAAGTAACCAGCATAAATTCATGCTGCCTGCCCCAGGATCAATAATACCTTCTTTTAAATTCCCTGTATCAAAAGTCACAGATTCCTGGGCACTAACTTTGAATGCAATACATATAAGAAGAGAAAATAATATGCAGAATAAATCTTTCATCGCTTAATGTTTTAGTTTATTTTCCAGTTAATGGTAAAAATCCTGCAATTTTATTGCAGCTTCTTAGTAACTATAAATATTCTTTACAAAAAGACCGAAGACAGGAAACGAGAGACCGTTTTTTTTCAGAAGAAAAACTATGATCTTTTTACTTCTGTCTTCAGACTTCAGACCAACAAGTTATTTTATCGAATTTTATTCGAAATCTTTAAACCCATGCACTTCAAACGTACAATAGCCTAACAAAACAACCGGTTAGATACTTTAATTTTTATAAATTTCTTTAAGACGCCTTTTGGACAACCTGAAAATACATAACAACTTTTCAATAGCCAATTTCGCTTTTTTAATAATTACCAACCTGCATTTTGCTCAAGACTTGGATTTGCCTCAATCGCATTAAACGGAATTGGATAAATGTAATGCCGCAAAGTTGCAGCCGCTTTACGCTGGGGATTTGGATATGCAGCAAACTCTTCAAGTAAACGTCCTGTACGTTGGCAGTCGAAATAATGAAGTCCTTCGTAGCAAAGTTCCCATTTCCTTTCCTGCCATATTAACTCCCGCAAGTCTTCTTTTGAAATACCTGTTTCAATAGCAGGTTGACCTGCTCTGCCACGGACTTCGTTTATTCCCTTTAAGGTGTTCGCATCAGGTGTTGCTCCAGCCTCATTTAATGCTTCCGACTGCATAAGCAATACATCGGCATAGCGTAAAATTATCCAGTCGGCACCATAATCAGTTGCGTCTTGTGCACTCGTTTCCACGCCAACATCTGTTAAAAATTTTCGCACATGTGGTCGCTTAAATGTACTGGACGAACCATGCCAAACAGTATCTTTATTTAACTTCACATAGTACTCTAAAAAGGTTCTCCTGTACCGATTATCCTCTTTGGTGTTATGCTGAATAAAATCTTGCCAAAATGTTTCGTTTACGGAACACTGAAGCCAGGCATATGGTGTAAATTCTGTTGCGCCACGTACCCCTGTCCTTGCCACAAATTGGTTTCCTTCGCCGGTAACCCCGGCAACAGCCGATTCCAGGTATTGGATTGAAAATAAAATTTCTTCATTATTTGCCACTTCATAAATTGAGGGGTAATCGGCAGGCAGATTATAAATTTCTGAGTTAATTACCTTGTTGCATTGTTGAGCTGCCTGGCTGTATAAACTTGCATCGCCATCAACCAATTCCCCTGAGTTGTAATTATATTGCTTCCCGGCCATGGTCAGGTAAACACGGGCAAGCATCCCGGAAGCTGCTCCTGTTGTAACCCTTCCTGCGTCACTATCAGTTACTGTTGATGGCAGGTTCGCTTCTGCAAAAGTTAAATCGTCAATAATAAACTGGTAAACATCACTCCTGTCCCGTTGTTTTAAAAACTCACTTTCAAATGCATTTATGTCCGTCGAATCCGGAACTAAAACATTAGCCAGACTTTCAGGAGATTTAGTCACCAACGGAATTTGCCCATAGAGTCGTACCAAATTAAAATAAGTATAGGCTCTTAAAAACCGTACTTCAGCTTCGTACCTTTTTTTTATTGCTTCGTCGACTGTTGAGCCTTCCAATGCTTCCAATACAGCATTTGCCCGACTAATAGCTACGTAATTCCTAGTCCATAACTGCCAGATATCACCAAAATCATTTTCGTATGTTAGCGTTTCTTGACCGGGACTCCAGTTGTGCCTCATTAGCCCACCGGTAAGTTCTGTGGTATAAAACAAGCGCCACCAAATATTTAAATCCTGAACCCCATCATACACACCCACAAGTGCAGTAGTAACATCTCTTTCGCTTTGAAAGAAATTGTTTGGAGTAACGATTGAGAATACCTCCTCTTCAACCAAAGAATCGCAGGCACCAAACGTGATAATTATTACTAATAGATATATTAACTTCTTCATTTTTTTAGTATTTATTGGTTAAAATGTAACATTTAATCCCATTGTAAAACTCCTTGGAATCGGGTGAGCTGCTCTATCGATACCGTAATCGGTATTACTATTTACAGAGCTTACATCTGGATCCCAACCAGTATATTTTGTGAACGTATAAAGATTTTGCACACTAAAATAAATACTCGATTGTGAAAATATATCTTCCAAAGGAAGGTTATAGGAAAGCATTAAATTTTGGATACTAAGGAATGTTCCATCTTCGATCAAAACATGTTTCTGCGGCTCGGCTCCTAATGCTGCATATTCAGCACCAGGGTTATTTTCTGTCCAATAATTTCTTGTAACAACACCATTATCAATAGATAATAATTCACGTGACATGTTATTGCGAACATTTAACAAATTTACCAAATAACCTTTTGTTTGATTATAAATTTCACCTCCTACATTTCCATATAAAAACATACTTAATGTGAAATTTTTCCAAATAATTTCATTATTCATACTGAAAGAAAAATCAGGCTCAGGGTTGAAAATGATCCGCTGGTCTTCTCCGGTAATTTTATAATCACCATCCATATCTACCCTCCGATAGTCGCCAATTTGTGCCCCGCTAATAGGAACACCATCCGGATCGCTATAGGCATCCAGATCGGCTTGGTTACGAATTATACCATCTATTACATAACCTCTGTCGGCACCTGTAGAATAACCAATTTTCCAATCCTGAGTAGGATCTGTTAGTTTTGTAATGCTATTACGGTTCTGAAAAATGCTTGCGGTGGCATTCCATTTCACTTCTTTATCAACAATTCTTGCATCAATACTGAATTCCCAACCTTTGTTTTCCAATTCAC
Organism: Labilibaculum sp.; assembly: GCA_016760525.1. Classification (GTDB taxonomy): domain Bacteria; phylum Bacteroidota; class Bacteroidia; order Bacteroidales; family Marinifilaceae; genus Labilibaculum. The sequence continues at coordinate 12,859 of JAESUW010000149.1, read as the reverse complement.
CGGTATTCATGATTGTAGAACTAAAGCCCGAAGTTTCAATTAAAGATACTCCCAACAACAAATCAAGGGTTTTCTTTTGATAGTAATCAAAATTCAGGCTTACACGATTGAATAAACCAATATCAAAACCAATATTGAATGTTTGGGTTGTTTCCCATCTTAGGTCGGAGTTGGCTAAACGCTCAGCTGCAACTCCCGAGGCAATTGTATTTCCGATCGGATAATTTGCCAGCTTAAATGTTGACATCGAATTGTATAATCCAATATTTTGGTTCCCTGTTTTACCCCAACTTGCACGTATCTTCCCGTAAGTCAACCAACTTAAATCTTCCATAAATGCTTCTTCCGAAATTCTCCAGGCACCTGCAAACGATGGAAAGAATCCCCATTTATTTCCTTCTCCAAATTTTGAGCTACCATCATAACGCCCTGTTGCTGTCAAAAGGTATTTACCATTAATTACATAATTTATCCGACCCAAGCCCGATGCCAGCGACCATTTTGTTTTTCCCGATTGTGGTGTTCCGTATGTGGTTGCCGCTGCCAGATTATTATATAAAAAAGCATCAGTGAAAAAGTCAGTTGCACTTGCCCCTAAGCTTTCATAAACCTCTTGTTCATAAGTAACTCCTCCAACAATATCAAACTTATGAATTCCGAATTCCTTTTTATAGGTTACAATATTTTCGTTTATAATATATGAATTGTCCCGAATATTTAAACGTGCATCTCCATTTGACAACCTTCCGTATTGTGTTGTTGTAGGATCATAATAATAATTCTTCCGATTTCTAATATCCCCACCTAAACTAAACTTTATCGAAAGGTCTTTTATTGGCTTTACATTAAGATAAATATTACCAAAAACCCTGTTTGTCCGAAGAAAATCCTCAACTTCTTTTGCCTGAGCAACCGGATTCTCCAATGTTTGTGTAGCGGGAAGATTATTTATCTGATAATCTCCACCTTCTGTATAAATAGGAAGAGCAGGCGACATTTTTAGGGCCTGGTTAATAATGTTTCCTCTACCTTCCATTCCAGTGTTTTCGCCTGAATTTGTTTTAATATCATGGCTTAAAAAAAGATCCATTCCAGCATCAAGCCAATTGGTAATATGAGATGTAATTGCCGATTTGATACTAATACGGTCATATTGCCCGGAAATCATTAATCCTTTGTGCTTTAGATAATTTAACGACATGGCATAGGTACTTTTCTCATTCCCCCCATTTACTGATATCAAATGGTTTTGTACCATCCCGGTTCTTGTTATTGCATCAAACCAGTCAGTTCCGTCACCTGCCTGTTCTGGCAGCGGACGATCATAAGATGAGCCATTGTACCAAACATCTGCGAGATTCATTCCCGGGGCTCGTGCCAGTTCCCACTCACTATAAAAAGTAGCAAATTCTTCCCCGTTCATCAAATTAAGATCTCCCGGAATAGTTTCGAAAGTCAGCCGCGTGCTATATGTAATTTCGGGTTTCAATCTTGCTTTTCCTTTTTTAGTAGAAATCAGAATTACCCCGTTAGCTCCCCTCGAGCCATAAATTGCAGTAGAAGATGCATCCTTCAAAACTTCAACCGATTCAATAACCTCAACCGGAATGGTTCCAATATTGCTTAGCGGAACTCCATCAACAATATAAAGCGGCTGGGAACTACTGTTAACAGAGTTATGCCCCCTGATAATAATGGATACGCCACCTCCTGGTGCAGACGATGTATTGCGAACCATAACACCCGAAGCTTTTCCCTGAAGAGCCTGTCCAAGATTGGCACTTGGTCTTCCCAAGAGTTCTTTCGATTTCACGGAAACTACAGAACCTGTTAAATCACTTTTTTTCATGCTTCCATAACCAATTGCAATAATCTCTTCAATATTAATTGCGTCCATTGCTAAGGCTACATCAATGATAGTTTGGTTTCCCACTACAATTTCCTGAGTAAGCATTCCCACAAAAGAAAACTGAAGAACCGCACTTGATGGAATGCTTGCAATAATGTAGTCACCATCTATATTTGTTACAGTACCATTTGATGTGCCTTTTACAAACACTGTTACACCAGGCAAAGTATCGCCATTTGAATCGGTTACTTTTCCCGATACATTTACTGTTTGAGCCTGAGCGATCATTACAGCCAACAAACCAAAACTTAAAAATAGAATCTGAATAATTTTCTTCATACTTTGCTGATTTCAAGTTAGTTATAAATTTGAATTATTATTTGATTATTTGTTTTCATATGAATACTTGAAGCGACTTCGTAATGATAAAGACTACTGAAATGAGTAAAACGACAAGTACTAAAAAGGGTTAGTTTATGTTTAGCCCGGTTCCGTTTCATTTATTCTAATAAATTGATGGTACTAACATAGTTTGAAGGGAAGAAAAATAGGGGTCTGGATTTGAGTGAAAATGGCTAATTATTCAACAAAAAATAGAAACAAATTTGGTAGTTCTTGAAAACAGAATCAACACCTAAGACGCTTAGATCTCACTACTACAACCACTTACGGCAAAGAGAGTTACTTTGTCTGAAATTTAATCACCCCACCATTATTTCTCTATAACAGCCTTCCTGCTTTTTAAGTAAGAAGGGGAAATTGCTGTATTTGTATGTATTAGCTAAACCTGTTCGATGTATTCTTTTGGAGGTATTTTGTACAGTTTCCGAAAACATTTTGAAAAATAGGAATGGTTGGAGAAACCGGTTTCGTACATTACTTCAGAAACGGAGAATTTTTTGGTTCGCAAGAGTTGCTCTGCCCTTCGGACACGTACGGTTCGAATGAATTCATTTACGGTTTGTCCGGTCAAGGTTTTTATTTTTCGGTACAGAATTGAATGGCTTAATCCGGTTTCGTCACATAGTTTTTTGACATTCAAATCCGGATCTGAAATATATTTTTCAATTGAAACAACTATTTTCTCTAATACTTTTTCATCCTGGGAAGTAATCTGGACTTCACTTGGTTCTGCTATCCTGTCCAGTTTTAAATAGTCGGTAAGCCGCGAACGACTTTTTATAAAATTTTCAATACGTACTTCAAGCAACTCTATTTCAAAGGGTTTGGTTATGTATGCATCGGCGCCGTGTTTTAATCCTTCTAACTGTTGCTCGGGTTGGGTTTGCCCGGTTAGCAGAATCAATGGGATATGTGCCGTTTTCGGGTTATTTTTGAATTTCCGGGTGAATTCAATCCCGTCCATTCCAGGCATAACAATATCGCTGATAACAAGATCCGGCAATTGTTCTACAATAACCCGGAAAGCTGACTTAACAGAAGAAGCAACTTTAATATTGTATTTTCCTTTAAGGCTGATCTGAAGAAACCGGGCTATTTCTTTATCGTTTTCAACTATCAGGATCAGTGGGTTCCCTGAAATGGGAGCATCCTCGTACCTATCGGGTTCTTCATCTTCAATCCGTTTTAATAACGGTTCAGCAATTTCCGTTTCATTAACCACTGTATCTTCCTGTGAATACTCAATATCTAACGGTAACATAACCTGAAAATCAGAACCTTTTCCTAATCGACTCTTTAGTTGAATTGCTCCTTGATGCATAAGTACATACTCGTTTACCAGAGTAAGCCCAATGCCTGAACCACGCTCCATTTTAAGCGCTTCTTTAGACTGAAAAAACCTTTCAAATATTTTCTCTTTATCTTCATCCGGAATTCCGATTCCCGAATCCATGACTGAAATACAAATTCCACCTTTGGAATAATTTCCAATATTATAATCACAATGCCTGACAGACACAACAATTTCACCGTTTTCAGGAGTGAACTTAAAGGCATTGGACAATAAATTAAAAAGAATGGTTTCTATTTTACGTAAATCCATTTTAACGTAGAGGCATTCCAAATCAGTATCAAAGGAATAAGTAATATGTTTCCTTTCGGATTTATCAGTATATAACAAAAATATATTCCTGGCAAATCCTATTATATCGAATTCACCCACAACCAGTTTCATTGACTTATTTTCCAGCTTCCTATAATCTAACAACTGGTTATTTAGCCACAACAACCTGCGGGCATTATTTTCAATTAAGCGTACAAAATCTTTCCCGGACTTATCAAGACTGGAATTCTGGGCCAGTTTTTCCGTAGGACCGATGATCAAACTTAAAGGTGTACGGAACTCGTGCGATATGTTAGTGAAAAATTGTTGGCGAACCCTTGCAATATTTTCAGTATGTACTTTTTCCATTTGAGCCATTTCCAACTGGCCTCTCATTTTTGCCCTGTATGAGTAATAATAAACCAGCCCCATTGTCATTAACATCAATAGAACCAAGTAAAAAACAATAAACAAGGGGCTTGCCCATAACGGGGGTTTTATCCGAATATTTAAAACCGTTTCATTTTCGTTCCATACCCCATCGTTATTTGTCCCCTTAACACGCAACAGGTATTTTCCCGGACGGAGTTTGGGATAGGAGGCTCTCCCACTTTCTCCATTAATATAAGTCCATTCGGAATCTTCTTCTTCCAATTTATAAGCATACCTGATACCATTGCGGTTACCAAAATGAAGCGATGAAAACTCAATAGAAAACGAACTGCTCGCATAGTCCAGTGTCAGGTTTTCTGTAAATGTTATTTCCTGCTCAAGGATTTTTCTCCCGTCAATCTCAATTCCCGGTGTGACTTCCCTGTTTGAAACAAAAAGTCCGGTAAATTTAACTGGGGAAATAAATCCTGATTTGGTTATTTGCTCCGGAGAAAACCTGATAAAACCATCATGTCCGCCAAAAACCAGATCGCCATTCTTACATTTGCAACAGCAATTTTGTGTAAATGAGTTAATCAGAATTTCTTCTCCCACTGGATAAATTTCAAACTGTTCCGTCTCAACCGAAAATTTCAGAATTGCCGAAAATGAAGCTCCCCATATATTTCCTTTATTATCGGTAAGAAGGTCAATAAACGGATATTTCCTATTTGATTTAAGTTCGTAATAGTTGTAGTCTTTCGATTCTAAGTCATACTGGATCAACCCGTTGTTCAGTCCAAGCCAAACTATATTTTCTCCCACAGTGAGCAAGGATCTTATAACAATATCTTTACCGGCAACCTCAAAGTTAATCTCTGTATTTTGTTCTAAACTAACCGGATCGGTTTTTATTAATTCGGAATTCCTATAAGACCATAACCTTGTCCCTCTCCCAAATATTGTTTTTCTTGCTCCAATAAATTCAAACTCTATTTCATTATTTTTTTCTACTGCTTTATGAAGCCCCTTTGAGGTATTTATTAAAATTGTACTATCCTCAAGTTCAATAAAACTAACTGTATAATTTGTCCTTAAGCCTTTTTTAACATTGAAATTGGCAGTGTAATTTTTAAGTTTTTCTTCCTTTGTAAACCAAATTACAGGTCCACCATTGGTTGCTATCCAAATCCTACCCTTCCTGTCTTCCATTAAACTGATGGTTTCATCAAAGGCAAGCCTCTTTTCTTCCGGCTGTTTGGAGTTAAACGTATAAAACTGCTGTTTCCCTGGATCAAAGTTGACCACGCCAAATTGGGTTGCCATCCATAAATTCTCCTTCGAATCTTCCATAAGCCCCCTTACTTCATAACCCGCTATATTGTTGCCCCGTTTAAAAGACATCGGGAAAAACCGAAATCGATTGCTTAAATTCGACAAAATGCTTACCCCGTTGTTTGTACCAAACCATATAGCTCCTGAATTATCTTTAAAAATCTCCCAAACAGTACTATTAACAAGCGAATTCTTTTTAAACGGATCGTGTAAATGAACGTTTATATTATAACTGCCATTCATTTCAGCAAGGCCAAAATCTGTCCCCAACCATAATTTATTTGTATCTGTTACATGAATTGTTTTAATCACAGAATTGCTAAGCCCGGAGTTTTCTTCATTCAAAAAACGCATTTTACCCGTCAGGCGGTTAAATAACAGTAGTCCGGTTTGAGTACCTAACCAAATTAACGAATCCTGCATTTTTGAATATGGAGCTATCGAAAGAATCAAATCATTTTTAATGGCAGGACGAAAACTATGTTCCAAATCAATAGTTTCAAAAAATGTGGAATTGGGTGCCAGTTTATTCAATTTATCAAATGTACCTACCCATAAATTCTGATCATTGTCTTTATAAATAGCCCTTACAATATCGTGACTTATGTTGCTGTTTGAAGAATTGAACTCCTTATATTTTTTGGTTTTAATATCGTAATGGATAAGCCCTGAGCTTGTCCCAGCCCACAAAACCTGTTTTTCCTTTTCTAAGAAAAGTGTCCGTACATCATCGTTCTTGCCAATCTCTATGTTTTTGTATTCTTTAGTATGGATATCCATTTTATACAAACCAGACCTTGTACCAATCCAAACAGAATCTCCTTCAAAAACCAAATCTGAAATATCATTTTCTAAAATATATGAATCAACCCCTGAGCCATATAAAAATGGTTTGAACCGAATACCATCGTAAATATTTAAACCATTCTCTGTACCTATCCAAATAAAACCATATTTATCCTGCCCGATACAATACACTTCTGATCCGGAAAGGCCGTCGGCCATAGTGTAATTATGAAACTGTAAGGATTGGGAAAAAGAACAAAATCCTATATGAAAAAATAAGAAAAGCAGTAAATATTTCAATGTATTCTGATTCATGCAACGAAAATAATAAAAATCAGTAAAAAAATTATAATCGCTCCCATATATATAATGCAGATAAATTACAGGGGTTTAACCATTGAAAGTTATCTCGTTTATTCCAGTAGGAAGTTTGAGTTATCTTACCATCTCGTCAGTAATATTCCCAGCGCTCAAACATTTACCTCTAATCTTAATTAAAAAGCTAAGCATTTCTGACATTGGGAAACAATAAAAAATACACATATCATTACGATATACTTTCCTGTTAGCCTACGGACGTGATATTTGATACTACAAATATACTTTTGCTTTTTGTATTGGGATAGTGTCAATAATAATTCTCACAACAGTGTACTTTTTTTGTTTGATTTTGTTTAAATTTGATTCAAGAAATTACAATCTTAATATTACAGTAAGTCATTTAAACTCACAACTAATCAAGCCCCACTAAAATACTCTGCCACTGACATTTACATGTTCTCCTGGAGCTTATTTGTTACTCAAACACCACAATAAATTCATTGATTTTTTGATGTATTTTCTGCATCGTAACCTAAAGATACAATAAAACCAGGGCTTGCCGTGGTTGCACGGCTACTTTTTTAATTTCTATAGTCCCTATATCGGGTGCGAAACTTGAGTACTTTATAAGCTTCTTTCATATCTTCAACTAAAAAAAGTGCACAACTCCCTGCATACAATGAATAAAAAAGGCCTGACAGCCTTACGTATTTTTTGCAGGACGAGAGCAGACGAATAATTATGACTGGTAGTTCTTTAATTTTGGGAAATGTACCCCAATTTATTTTTAGTTCTTAAAAGGTTGAGAGTTGTTAATCATAGTATCAACTCCAAATTTTCAACCATTCTGGATTTACGAAACCAGTAACCTGCATAAATCAATAACAACATCTGGAAATGTCGCAATTATTTACTAAATTTGCGACAACAAACAATCAAAAACTACTTGAAACCAACTGAAAAACACATAATTGACAAAATTAAAAAAGCGAGAAGAGGTTCGGTATTTTCTATTGAAGATTTTTTACGTTTTGGTTCATCAAAAGCCGTTGGCAAGGCATTGGAGCGACTGGTTGAAAAGGGTGAGATTTCTCGTATTGCAAGAGGAATGTATGCTCGTATAAAAACACATGATCTATTTGGTGAAATACAACCAACTGCCGAAGAAATTGCAAAAGCAATTGCAAAAAGAGATAAGGCGCGGATTATTCCAACTGGTGTAATGGCTTTAAATGTTCTTGGTTTATCGACACAAGTTCCGCTAAACATTGTATATCTAACCGATGGTTCTGCACGTACCGTAAAAATCGGCAAACGAACCATAAAATTCAAAAAAACTTCGCCCAAAAACCTGTCTGCAATAGGGACAATCAGTAGCCTGATAATTCAGGCACTTAAAGAATTAGGGAAAGACAATGCCACAGAAAATGAAATAAAGATTATTTTAAAGCACTTAAAGAAAGAAGAAGCACACCGTTTAGAGCACGATATAAAACTGGCTCCGGAATGGATACGAATTATTATGCGAAAAGCTTTAAACAATCAAGAAAATGAATAGATGGTATAAAACTTCGGATGCTGATAAGCAAATAGCTTACAACCAAATACAAGAAAAAGCCAACCTGCCAGCATATGCAATTGAAAAAGATTGGTGGGTAGTACAAACCCTTGCCATTCTATTCAAAATGGAAATTGGAGAACATCTGGTATTTAAAGGTGGTACTTCGTTAAGTAAAGCATGGGAAATAATAGAGAGGTTTTCAGAAGATATTGATCTGGCAGTTGACCGTTCGTTTTTTGGATTTGAAGGTAAATTAGGTAAAAAGCAACGAACTAAACTAAGAAAGACCGCCAATCTTTATATAACAGAAACTTTATATCCAAAATTACAACAGAATTTTAATGAAAAAGGATTTACTGGTGTAAGAATCGAACTGGAAACAATAATATCAAGTGATCAAGACCCTGTTATCATTAGCGTTTATTACCCAAATGTAATTGAATCTCCAGGATATATTCAACCGAGGCTTCAAATAGAAATTGGTTGCCGTTCTTTGCGAGAGCCTTTTGAAAACAGGCCTATCATTTCTATGTTGGATGAAACTTATCCGAAAGCGACGTTTGTTCAGGACTCAGTACAAATACCATCAGTACTGCCCGAACGTACATTTTTAGAAAAGATATTTTTATTACATGAAGAGTTTCAACGCCCTAAAAAAAAGATCAGAGTTGATAGATTAAGCAGACACCTTTATGATATCTACCAAATATCAAAAACTGAATATGCTGATAAAGTACTTAAGAATAAAGATTTATATGAAACAATTGTAAAACATCGTCATAACTTTACAAAATTGGGAGGCGTTGATTATAATTTACATCAACCCCGAACAATAAATTTCTTACCTCCCCCTGAATTGGCTCCAGCATGGGAGGCAGATTATAAAACAATGCAGGAACAAATGATTCATGGTAATTCACCTGACTTTAGAAAACTCATTGATACATTAACAAGGCTAAAGGAAAAAATTAATTTACTTCCCTGGAAGATGGATATTAAATTTTAATAAAGAGGATTTTATTACGGTACATATCAATACCATATACTTTCCTGTTAGCCTACGGACGTGATATTTGATACCACAAATAGACTTTTGTTTTTTGTATTGGGATAGTGTCAATAATAATTCTCACAACGTTGTATTTTTTTTGTTTAATTTTGTTTAAATTTGATTCAAGAAATTACAATCTTAATATTACAGTAAGTCATTTTAACCCACAACTAATCAAACCCCGTTAAAACACTCTATCACTGATATTTACATATTCTTCTGGAGCTTATTTGTTACTCAAACACCACAATAAATTCATTGATTTTTTGATGTATTTTCTGCATCGGAAAGTGATCTACATAACCACCTAGTTAACTCGGTCTGATCTTTCAGTGGAAAATACAAATAATACATTCCATTTTTATATGCTGTATCGCAATCCCACAACTGCCGACCTGCCCAGGAGATATCTTTCACATCCAGTATTACCCCATGATCGGTAATATCACCATCAATCGATTCCATCGAAAAAACGTGATAATCCCGCATGTCAAAGTGATCACCATTATCATTTCCCTGAATACCTGATTCAATATCATGTGAGGGATAGATATACAGTTTGCCCTTAAACATATGAACCGCTGGATCGGCAGCATATAAATGATCAGCGAGGTATCTTGGCTTTTTCATTATTTAGCTATTTTTTGTTAGGCTAGTTACTTCTTTAATTATTTTTTGCACCACTGGTTTTGGTTGATTGTTGCGATCAAACAGCAAGGAGTAGTCGGTTCGTCCATACATAGGCCAATCGTTTCTCCATGATTGAGCATCGTTGACTCCCCAAAGTGTAACACGCGAAATCTTTTCCTGATGTTTAAGAAACAGTTTGAAAAAATCCAGATAACGTTTTTCAAAAACATAATTCACTGAATCAGGTAATTCTTCTGCATACGGATTCATCTCTTGCTGGTATTCAAAACTGGCAGAAACGTCTGCCCCCACATTCTGACGAGGCATGGGCAATAAAGTTATGTCCAACTCGGTAATCATCACTTTTACATCCAAAGCAGCAAAGGACTCAATGCTCTTTTCGAATTCATTGATTTCCGGGTAATTCAAACCAAGGTGTCCTTGCATACCAATGCCATCTATACGTACATCTTGCTCCTGTAGTTTTTTCACCATTGCAATCACTCCTTCCCGTTTGCCTGAATTGGCCATTGAATAATCGTTATAATACAATTCTGCTTTCGGATCTGCTTCGTGCGCAAACTCAAAAGCCAGTCTGACAAAATCTTCACCAATGATTTCATAAAATTTACTCTTTCGCCACGAACCGTCATCAAGAATGGCTTCATTTACGACATCCCATCCTTTAATGCGACCCTTGTAGCGACCAACAACTGTTGTAATGTGATTTTTCATCCGTTCGATCAGTACATTGCGAGAAACATCGTTTCCCTTTTCATCAATAAAAAACCAACCAGGGACTTGTGAATGCCAGATAAGTGTATGTCCAGTGACATACATGTTGTTTCTTTCTCCAAATTCAACGAATTTATCAGCCAATGAAAAATCAAATTGACCTTCTTTTGGTTGAACAGATTCACTTTTCATGCAGTTCTCGGCAACAATAGCATTGAACTGTTTTTTTACAACTTTTACGGCTGCCGTATCTTTTCCAAAAATTTGATTGGCATTCAATGCTGTTCCAATATAAAATTTACCGGTAAAAACTTCTTGCAAAGTCAATTTATGCTCGACCTGTTTTTTTGAACTACATGCGCTCTGTAGTAATAATATTAAAATTAGAAAAGAGCTTAGTTGAGTTATTCTTACTTTCATTATTTTTCGTTTTTTGTTATGAATTTTTAGCACGACGAAACATTAGTTCCTCCTGAATCTGAATCTCTTTTTTCTTATCTATCTCATAAAAAAACAGACAAGCCACACTCACACAGAAGGTTATAGTTGGGAAAACACTTAGTGACAACTTGATGCCATTGATAGTTTCTGGTGACTGAACGATCAACTGCTCATCGTAGCCGTAAATTGCCAAAATACCTGCAACCAGAGCTCCTCCAATACTGAGACCAGCTTTCAATCCAAAAATCATAGCTGAAAAGATGATTGCTGTAGCCCGTCGGTTATTTTTCCATTCAGAATAATCAGCTACATCTGCAATCATGGCCCAAAGAATAGGGGTGGATATTCCATAAAAGAAACCGTGTACCAACTGAGTAAGGAAAACAAGAGAGATGGATTGTGGCCCATAAAAATAGAACAACAGCAGACACATAGCCGAAAGGAATAGGCTGGTGCCAAACACATCACGTTTTCCAAATTTGTCGGCCAGTGATTTTGAAAAAGCAATTCCAATAACCATCATGATAATTCCCCCTGCATTGAACAGACTAAAGCCGGAAGTTGGTATATCATCAGGCCAGATAAAACCATGCATTCCCATATTAGTCAACATACTATTCAGCCCGATAATAAAACTATTAAACCCGATATTTTCCAGAAATAGAGACAGATGCTCTTCGCTTAAGAAGTTTTCAAAATAAAAGACATACATTCCGCCTTTCAACGACAAGGTGATGAAAATGAAGATAGTGAGAACGAGCATAGCAATCCATGGTTTGTTTTTAAACAAATCGCCCAGATCTTCCTTCACACTCGACTTTTGCTCAGGATTAGGAATAATGCGTTCTTTGGTGGTCAAAAAAGTGATAATAAAGAATACCACGCCTATTATGGCAAAAATCGTCATTGTATTTTCAAAGCCCTTGGTTTTATCACCATCACCCAAGATAAGTACCAATGGGAGCAACAAGCCCTGTACCATAAACTGGGCAATCATTACGGCCACAAAACGGTAAGACGAAATGCTGTTACGCTCGGACATGTCGCCGGTAAGTACTCCACTAAGGGAAGCATAAGGCAGGTTATTGGCTGAGTATACAATCACCAATAAAACATAAGTAATCATAGCGTAGGCAATTTTTCCACCAGAACCAAAATCAGGCGTTCTAAATGCCAGCATAGCCATAATCCCAAAAGGAACAGCCGTCCATAAAATCCAAGGACGAAATTTTCCCCAGCGAGTAGAGGTGCGGTCAGCAATAATACCCATAAAAGGGTTAAAAAATGCACCAATCATTCCTCCTGTAAAGATTATGGCTGATGCCGTGGCAGGTGGTATTTTATATACATCGGTATAAAAGAAGGCCAAAAAGGTCATCAGGGTTTGAAAAATCAAGTTGGCAGCCAGATCACCTAAACTGTAACCTATTTTTTCAATTATTGAAACTTTGTTGGAAGTTGATTTCATTTTTATTGAGTTTTTTACTCGTTTGTTGTGAAAGGAGAAGCGGGTAAGCCTTCTTTATTTTTTAGGTTCGACTCGGCCGGATTGTTAGACCAGGCATAACGAACTGCAATCGGTTTTTCGATAGTTTTGCTCCATACTCGTACTTTATTTTCGGACAAGACCACGGCCTTGGCCCAAACAAATTGTCCATTTAAACCGGTAATTTGAAAACCATTCAGCAAGCTATTGGGAAACAAGCCTGAGCCAACTGATTTAAATGTTAGAATGATGCTATTCCCTTCGGGTTTCATCGATTCGTACAATGG
>JAESUW010000123.1 GCA_016760525.1 Labilibaculum sp. | reverse complement strand
AATTCAAATCCTGAGATTGTGATGGATTTGAATGGGACAGATTTACAGTGTTATAATGATAACAAAGGACAATTTAATCCTGTTATAACAGGTGGTGTTCCCAATTACACTTATGCATGGACAGGTCCAGCTGGATTTACGGCCGGGACTGCAAATATTTCTGGTTTGGCAGGAGGAACATACGAATTAACTGTTACGGATAATGTGAATTGTCTTTCTGTACTAAGTCAACTATTAATTGAGCCACAGGAATTAATTACAAATGAATTAACAATTAAGGCCGCAAATTGTAATGGGGAAGAATCGGGTGAGATATTTATTGAAGCAACTCAAGGAACTCCAGCCTATGTATATTCCTTAAATAGAGATGAAAATACAACAGATAAATATGAAAATACAACCGGTCTTTTCCCAGGTTTAAAACCGAAAGATTATACACTTCGTATAGTCGATGCAAACTCTTGTGAATTCAAATCAATTGTTACCATTGCGGAACCTGGAAAAATAGGATTCTTAGTTGAAGATATTGTATTACCAACTTGCGAGAATACAAATAATGGTATTATTCGAATAACTCCTTATGGTGGGAATAGCGGTTACAAATACAGTTGGTCAGGACCTGGCGACTACCGATCTTATTCTCAAAATATTGAAAATATAGAATCTGGTGATTACAGTTTGCTGATTACTGACAAGAACAATTGTTCATCAGAAAAAGAGGTTGATTTAAATTTAGGATTAACTATTCAATTGGGTTTGGTTGTAGAACAACATATTACTACAGCAGGAACAAATAATGGAATTCTTTCCATTGAAACATTGGAAGGTACAATTCCTTATAGCTTTACCGTGACAGGTCCAGGAGGATATTCATCGGTTAGTCCGGATAATTACGATGACCACAGTTACTTGATTGAGAATTTAGCAGGAGGTGTATACACTGTTGTTGCAACAGACGCTTCCGGATGTTCAACTGTGGAAAAATCGATAATAATTGAAGAGCCGGGAATAGCCTTTACTTATATAGAGGAAAGACAATCTGTTGGTTGTGCTGGAAGTCCTGTGGGAGAATTAAGAGCACATGCAACTGGTGGCGATGGAACTTTTACTTATTCATGGTCCGGGCCATCAGGATACACAGGAACAGGAGAAACTATTTCAGGATTAGATGCAGGTATTTATACTGTTACAGTAACATCAGCTGGTCAGTCAGCATCAAATACTTATGAATTATTAGCTCCGGATCCACTATTGGCAAGCGTTTCAAATGTTAAAAATGTAAGTTGTAATAATGTTGCAGATGGAGAGATAGAATTAGATGTTAATTTTGGATCAGCAGGTTATACAATCGAATGGACAAATGGAGCTGGATTTTTATCATCAGCAAAACACATTTTAGATTTAGAACCTGGAACATATGATTATACAATAACTTCGGAATATGGATGTTTTGTTTCCGGAAGTCAGGCAATTACAGAACCTGTATCTCTTGAATTTACAGCTGTAACTCCTGGAGATATTACTAAGCCTGGATTGCGTGACGGAACACTTATTGTAACTGTTGCTGGAGGAACCGCTCCATATATTTTCCTGATTTCAGGACCGAATGGATATTCTTATGCTGAATCGGCAAACGTATCGGGAAATATTTCGGTGAATGGTTTGGAAATGGGAGTTTATGAGCTTGTTGTTTTAGATGCAAATGAGTGTAGAATTGAAGATTCAAAAAAGGTTCACGAACCTGAAAAATTACTACTGTTTGTGACTTCAAAAACTAAGGTTACTTGTCCTGGAGGGAATGATGGTGCAGTTACTGTTGATGTTTTAGGCGAAAGTGATCCTGCAAATGTATCATATTCCTGGACTGGAGATAATTATTTTAGAAGTACTGATAAAGTTGTTACAGATATGAAGGCTGGTACTTATATCGTTACAGTTTACGATTCTGCCGGTGATCCTGGATATGAAAGTCAAAGCATTCAGGTTGTTGTTGAAGAACCGGAAGTACTGGTGCCTGAGTTTTGGAAAAAAGATATCTCTTGTTACGGATTAGCTGATGGATATATCAACCTGCATCCACAAGGAGGAACTCCAGGTTATACCTATAACTGGACAGGTAATGTTACTAATGCGACAGATGAAGATCAACAAGGACTTTTAGAAGGAACATATACAGTTCAGATTACAGACAGTAAGGGATGTATATCAGAAATAGATACGATTAATATTGTTGAGCCAAAGCAGATTTTTGTCGCTGTAACATTTGATGAGCCAACCTGTTATGGATTGGAAGATGGTTGGATTAAACTTGATATTTCAGAAGGAACTAAACCGTATTTGGTTAATTGGGATAATTATGGCAGCATCACTAAAGATATTTTTGACATAGAAGATGGAGATTATTCGTATGTAGTTGTTGACAACAATGGTTGTGAAACTGCGGGATCACACCTGTTAAATGAACCAGATATTTTGATTGCAGAAATTAATGATTTTTTTGGTCCAAATTGTCATGGGGAAAATTCGGGTAGTGCAACAGTTGATATTTCAGGAGGAACGCCAAATTATACAATTGAATGGTCGGATGGCCAGGAAACTGATATTGCTACAGACCTGATTATTGGAACTTATGATGTAAGGGTAATTGATAATCACGGTTGTTCTGATGTGTCTGGTATTGAATTGGTACAACCAGAGGCATTGAATTTGGAAGCTGAAGCGAGTCGTCCAACAACAATTGATGCCAATGATGGTTCCATTCGAATTGATGTTACAGGAGGAGTTCTTGATTATACTATTGATTGGGTTGATCAGGATTTGAATTCTTATTCCGGATTAAGCATTGAGGATTTAGGAAGAGGAGTTTATTACTTAACTGTAATTGATGATAATAATTGTCAGTTAGATTCAACAATTGTACTTGAATATTTATATGAAAATAGAATAACCATTCCAAAAGCATTTACGCCAAATAATGATAGTTACAATGACTTTTGGGATATTGATAGAATTGAGTTTGTGCAACACCTTAAGATTGTAATTTACGATCGATGGGGTAAAGCAGTCTACATATTTAGTGGAACAGGTAATGAGTATCGCGGAATACCTTGGACAGGTGCTGATGGCAGTACAAATTTACCGATTGGTTCATACTATTATGCAGTAGAACTTGATGATGAAAAGCCAATACTGGGAACTGTTACAATTCTCCGTTAAATGATATTATTAAACCTGACCCTTAGATTCTAATGAGAATAACTATAATTCTGGGAGTGTTACTCTTTGTATTTACTCAAGGAAAAGCCCAACAATTGCCACTGTATAGTCAGTACGTAGAGAATGGATTTTTACTTAATCCTGCGATGGCAGGTAGTCGAATGTATTCACCTCTGCGCTTAAGTTTACGTCAGCAGTGGTCGGGAGTAGAAGGGGCTCCTGAAACACAGGCCTTGAGCTTTAATAAAAACATGAGTAATAATTGTACGACTTGTAATGTGAAAGGAAATCCATTATCACGACGAAATAAGACAAGTGGCGTTGGTTTAGGAGCTTATTTTTTTAATGATAAGGCCGGTGAAGTTGCAAGAACAGGTATTGAGCTTTCCTATGCCTATCACATACAGTTGTCAAAAAGTACACTAGGACAGTCAGGAACTAAACTTTCGTTTGGTCTGGGAGGTGTTTTTTACCAGTTTAAATTCGATAAAAGATACATTCCTGTTAATGATCCACTGGCAGGTCCGGATGAAGTGTCGTATGTGCCTGATGCAAATTTAGGCGTTTTCTTGTATAACGATGATTATTTTATTGGAGCATCGGCAGCGCATCTATTTGAATCTTCAGTTAAAATGGGCGACAATAATATTGGTGATGATATTATGAAACGCCATTTTTATGTTACAGCAGGTTATACTTTTCATCTAAAAGACCTGGTTGATCTTGAACCTTCTGCAATTATTCGTAAAACAATGGATTCTGACATTTATTACGATCTGTCAGTTAAGTTATATATCCATCATTTTTGGATGGCTGCTTCGTACAGAACAAATGATCAGATTGTGGGAATGATTGGTGTAAATTACAATCAATATTACATCGGATATTCGTACGATCACTACACAAACAATTTAATTGCTGACAGCAGCGATGGAACTCATGAGATTACATTGGGAATCAATTTCGATATTCCGAATAAGATGAAAAGACAAAATCGATTGAGAGAAAGAAGAGCGGCAGATCGGAATTTCAGTAAAACAAAAACTTCTCGTCACAAGCGAAATAGTAAGAACTATATATTCTTCTAGAAAAGATTTTTTGAATAATTTCTCTGTTGTCATTTTTTTAAATAATAAATTGAAATCATTGAGTTTTCATCTGCGTTTTGTGTCTGAATGTATTTCTTATAGGTAAGAATGTAAGGATTGAACAATTCTCTTTAAAATATGAATAATAGGATTTTATTATTGTTTATACTGTTTGTAAGTATAAGCTCACTTACCTGTTTAGGAAGCAATAAATATATCGATAAGAGTCTGAAATCAAAAGAATACTTTAGTAATTTACCAAGTACTCCGGAATCATTTCAACTGTTTAGTCATGGTAAAGCGGGTGAATTATTTATCGAAGGTAAATGGCTTACCGCAGCTCAAATAGCCACATGGTTCAAAAAAAGCAAACGGCTAAAAGGAATCTCACACCTAAATATTTACGCCTGCGAATTTGGCAAAGGTGTAAAAGGCCAAAAAGCAGTAACAGATCTCGAAAAATCACTAAACATTACACTCGCAGTTTCGGATAATATTACTGGGGCAAATGGTGACTGGGACTTAGAAGTAGGAACCCGTAAAGACGTTCTGGAATTCCCCAATTACCCATATTCCCTGCAAAATGAATTCATAACTACATGGGAAGTACCAGTAGGCGATTTAGACATAACCATTCCTACACGTTGGGTGCATACTTATAATTATACGGTTGACTGGGGCGATGGAACGCCAAATAGCACAAACCAAACAGGAGATGCATGGCATACCTATGCCATACCCGGCGTTTACACCGTAAAAATTTCAGGAACATTCCCCGCAATCTACTTTAATTATAAAGGAGACAGGGATAAAATTAATACTATAGAGCAATGGGGTAACATAGAGTGGCTTTCTATGTATTATGCTTTTGATGGTTGTTCCAATCTTACGATAAAAGACGGCATTGCTCCTCCCAATCTTAGTAAAGTCGAGAATATGTCGTATATGTTTTGTTATGCAGTCAATATTGATCTGGATGCCAGCTTATGGGATGTCAGTAATGTTATCAATATGAGTAATATATTTTACGATGCTGTATCATTTCAAGGTACAGGGCTCAACAATTGGGATGTAGGCAATGTGACTAACATGAGTGATATGTTTTTTGGTGCAGAGAAGTTTGATTCGGATTTAAGTACATGGGATGTGAGTAATGTTACCAAAATGGATGGTCTGTTTGGATATGCTAACGCATTTCAGGGTACAGGGCTCAATAATTGGGATGTAGGCAATGTGATTGACATGAGTGGTATGTTTTGTTGGACTGACTCATTTCAAGGTATAGAAATCAGTAATTGGGATGTAAGTAGCGTAACCAAAATGAGTGGTATGTTTAATGGTTCAGATAAGTTTGATTCCAATTTAAGTACATGGGATGTAGGCAATGTAACGGATATGTCTTTTATGTTTTCCTGGACTGATTTATTTCAGGGGATAGGGCTCGATAATTGGGATGTAAGTAACGTGACTGATATGTATTATATGTTTTATGATATTAAATCATTTAAAGGTGAAGGACTCAATAATTGGGACGTAAGTCAAGTTTCCAATATGGGTAATATGTTTTCATATGTAAGTCTTCCATCTTCCACTTACACAGCCATATTAAATTCTTGGGCAACTCAAACTGTAAAGAATAATGTAAATTTTGATGGGGGATACAGTAAATATTGTGACGATTTGGGTAAAAATATTTTATTGAGTAAAGGCTGGATAATTACAGATGGAGGTAAAATAGCCTCCGTAACGGTTGATTTAGGTGCAGATTTGGATAATTGCCAGGGAACTTCCGTCACCTTAGATGCAGGAAATCACTCAGGAGTCACTTATTTGTGGAATACAGGAGAAACCAGCCAAATAGTATCTGTAGATACCTTAGGTGCTTTTAGTGTGGAGGTAAGTTCTGCATCCGGCTGTGTTGCAAGAGATACAATATTGGTAAAAGATGATAGTTTCCCTGTAACACCAACATTGGCAGATGTAATTGGAGAATGTGCTGCTATTGCCGAGATTCCCTCTACAACAGACAATTGTTCGGGTATAATCACAGGCACAACAACTGATCCTTTAAGCTATACTATGCAAGGAACTTATCTCATAAACTGGATATTTGACGATGACAACGGGAACAGCATCACTCTTCCTCAAAATGTAATTGTTGATGATGTAACAGCTCCGGTAATCCCAAACCTGCCTGATCTTACGGGAGAGTGCAGTTTTACAGCAGTTTCGCCAACCACAACGGATAATTGTTCTGGAATAATCACAGGCATCACTACCGATCCCTTAACCTACAATACCGAAGGCAGTCATGTCATCCACTGGATATTTGACGATGACAACGGGAACAGCATCACAGTTCCTCAAAATGTAATTGTTGACGATGTAACTGCCCCCATCGCTCCGGTTTTGGATGATGTAAGTGGCATGTGTACCCTTAGTCTTGCAGTACCAACAGCAAGCGACAATTGTGCAGGAGAGATACAGGGAACTACATTAGATCCATTGACATATAACACCGAAGGCAGTTATGTCGTAAACTGGACATTCGACGATGGCAATGGAAACAGTAGCCGGACTGCACAGAATGTAGATGTGTTTATCATTGTGGAAGATGTAGAATTAAGTTCTTATGCAACAGAATTAACATGCGATGTAAGCAACATTAATTTAACCGCCGATGCAAAAGTGCAGGGAAAAGCCCTTTACAAATGGTTTAAAGATGGAGATTTAATCCCCGGGGAAACGGGCTCTGTTTTAAAAATAGAAAATGGTGACGAAGGGGAGTATGAAGTTGAAGTTTCAGATGAAAACCTCCATTGCAATGTTCTTTCTAATCCGATACTTATTACAGAAGATGTAGTTGTTCCGATAGTTTTAATTTCTCCACTTTCGGGAAGCTTATCCTCAGCTGAAAGTATAATAATTAATGCCACAGCAGTTACTAAAGGGGAAGCAAGCTATATTTGGTCTACAGGGGAAATCACTTCAAGTATAGAGGTTAAATATCCGGGCAAATACAGTGTTGAAGTAACTGATAATGCCAACGGGTGCAGTGTTAATTCTTCTGATATAGGACAAGAAGCAATAATAATGAATTATTGGGAAGAAAACCTTCTTAGAGCTTTTACTCCTAATGCTGATGGGTATAATGATAGCTGGCGCATTGAACGGGTTGAATTGGTACAAAAATTGAAAATTGTGATATACGATCGATGGGGTAAAGCAATTTATAAGTTTAGTAGTACAGGAAATGAATACAAGGGAACACCATGGAAAGGGACAGATGGAAATGTTAATTTACCGATTGGATCGTATTATTATGTCATTAAAATAGATGATGAAAAACCGATGAAAGGAACAGTTACAATTTTGAGATAAAATATTTAAAATTCAATTTCGATATTCCGAATAAGATGAAAAGACAAAATCGATTGAGAGAAAGAAGAGCGGCAGATCGGAATTTTAGTAAAACAAAAACTTCTCGTCATAAGCGAAATAGTAAGAACTATATATTCTTTTGATAAAAAATTAATAAACTTAAATCCGGTATTTACATAAAATACCGGATTTTTTATATCTTCAAATTCGATTTAAAGAAGTAAACTATGCAATTCTATCGTCTTCTGTTTGTTATTTTAATTTCAGTCTCAATTATTGCTTGTGATGAGGATGAGAATTTTACAACAGATCCAAATTTTAAATTGACATTTTCAACAGATACCGTTAAATTCGATACCGTATTAACAGGTTTTGGCTCAACTACCAAGCAATTAAAGGTGAAAAATACATCATCGAATGCGGTTAATATTTCTCATCTATATTTGAGAAATCCAGAATCTGCTTATCGATTGAATGTAAATGGAATTCAGTCGAACGATTTGATGGATATTATATTGGATGCCAAAGACAGTCTTTTTATTTTTATTGAGGTAGGTCTTGATCCAAAAAATGAGGATGCTTCAAGGCGTTTAGAGGATCAGCTGAGCTTTGAGTTAAATGGACAGGTGCAGAAAGTCATTTTAGAGACCTTTGCGCAAGATGTTTATATCGTTGATATGGATATTTCTGAAAATACTATTTGGACGGGAAACCGCCCCTATTTGCTTACAAAGCCTGTTTGGCTTGCCGAAGGTGTTGACCTTTTAATAAATGAAGGAACCAAGGTCTATTTTAAGAAGAATACCGCACTTCATGTGAAGGGAAAGCTTGAAGTTCGGGGAAGTTTTCAAAGACCTGTTTATTTCGGGAGTTCACGATTGGAAGAATTATACGATAATGTTCCCGCACAATGGGATGGAATCTATTTTTATAATGAAAGTACAACCAATTTACTCAGTCACTTTACTGTGGAAAATGGAATAAACGGTTTAAATTTTAGCAAAACGATATTGAATAATAATCCAATTACAATTGAGTACGGAATTATTCAAAATTTTGCTGAAAAAGGATTGTTTGCTTTGAATTCAACCATTGTTGCTCACGATTTATTAGTAAATAATTGTGGAGAGGAGTGTGTTCGAATAGAAGACGGCTCGGGGATAATTTCTCATTCAACCTTTTATAATTCATGGTTCTTCTCACCACGTTCGGCTTCGGTAATTTATTATAAAGGTGTTGGAGAAAATTCATTTAGTATCAGTAATAGTATTGTATATGGAACAAGAACGAATGAGCTTGAATTGGAGTCGCTGGTAAATGTTTCAGTTGACAATTCTCTTCTGAAAATAGGCAGTAATATCCAAAGCAATTATTCTTCAGTTTTTACTAACTGCATGTTTAATGATAATCCTGATTTTCTTGAGTCAGAGGAATTTAATTTTACCTTAAAAGCAGAATCTCCTGCAATAAATAATGGCAGTATTGATTTCATTTCTACTTATTTTTTAGATTTAGCAGGTAATCGTAGAGATGAGGATGTAGCACCAGATATGGGCTGTTTTGAATTTTTTGAAATAGAATAGTATGAAGTATTCACTTCTTGTACTCTTTCTTTTATCATCCTTAAGAATTTGTTTGGCTCAATCTGTATTGGATGGATCGGATGAAGGAAAACGAGGCGATTTTAGGTTGATGTTTTATAATGTTGAGAATCTGTTCGATTGTTTTGATGATAGCCTGACTCTTGATAATGAATTCCTTCCAATGGGAGTACGAAATTGGACGTGGAAGAAATATCAGAAAAAATCACAAAAAATAAGGAAGGTAATATTAGCCGCAGGAGGCTGGGAATTTCCTGATTTAATAGGACTTTGTGAGATTGAGAATCGGTTTGTTATAGATGGTTTATTTAAAATCGGCTATTTAAATAAAGTTGGCTATCAAATTATTCATCGGGAATCGCCCGATAGAAGAGGGATTGATGTTGCCTTAGTCTATCATCCTGAAACGTTTCAGCCAATTGATACCTCATTTTTGAAATTGAAATACAAAGGAGATTCGATTTCAACTACCCGCGAAATTCTATATGTAAAAGGAAAAACACATACCGATGACACCTTGCATATTTTTGTAAATCACTGGCCGTCGCGTTGGGGAGGACAATTAGAGTCAGAGAATAGAAGAATATCTGCTGCAAATTTGTTGAAAGAGAAGGTCTCAGAAATTTTTAAGAACAATAGTAATTCTCTCATCGTAATTATGGGCGATTTTAATGATTATCCTGAAAATAGATCATTACGAACAGAGTTGAATGCCTTAGAACCCGGGAATGTATTTTGTAATAGTAAATTGTACAATTTGGCTTATCCCTTTTTGAAAAAAACAGGATTAGGTAGTCATAAATACCAAGGAAAGTGGGGAATGCTCGATCAATTTATTGTATCAGGATCTTTACTAAATAAATCGGGAGTTTTGTACTGCGAACCAAATAATATGAGCTTATTCAAACCTGATTTTTTATTAGAAACAGATCGTACTTATTTCGGTCAAAAACCTTTTAGAAGCTTTGTAGGATATAAATTCAATGATGGTTTTAGCGACCATCTTCCTATTATTCTCGATTTGTGGAGATAATAAAAATGGCTGCCAAAATTATTTGACAGCCATTTTTCTATTTTATTTCTTCTGAAGAAATAATATCCGAAAGATTCTTTTCATATATTTTGCTTCCGGTTTTTGGATCAAAATTAGAACTTGGTCCGGAAATACAACCACCTTCACAGGCCATAACTTCTATAAAATTACCACTGGTTTTACCTGTTTTAGCAAATGCTTTAAGCATATTAATTTTCTTTTTGTCAAGACCATTTACAATAACAGGTTTAATGTTAACGTAAGGCTTAATTTCAAGTACCGATTGTGCTACACCACCACTTGCAGCATAAGCTCTTCCATGATTCAGGATACTTTTGTCGAGATTAATGGTATTCTCCATTTCCATCTCAACTTTCCAACCTTTAAAAAGAGCTGATAATTCCTCAAATGTCATCACGTAATCAACGTTCGGATCACTCATTCCTTCGCGGCGTTTTGCAATACAGGGACCAATAAATACAATTTTCGACTTTGGGTATTTTGCGCGGGCAATTTCGGCGGCATAATACATCGGACTTTTAGTATGAGAAATGTATTTTTTCATTTCAGGAATGTGCTTATCTACAGCAGAAACGTAGGCCGGACAACATGAGGTTGTCATGAATGGAGCTTTTGCTTCCAAACGTTCCAGTAATTCGTCAGCCTCATTTGCGGTAGTAACATTTGCTCCTTTAGCTACTTCTATTACATCGGTGAATCCCAGTTTTTGAATACCGCCCAAAACATTCTCTATTTTTGTACGAAATTGTCCTATTATAGCAGGGGCAACTATGGCAATGGTTTCCTCTTTTTCCGATTTAATGGATTTCATCACATCGATTATCTGAGAATTCTCCATAATTGAACCAAAAGGACAAGCTGTTATACATTTACCACAATCAATGCATTTTTCTTCATTTATTCGCTCAATACCGTACTCATCTTTTGTAATTGCTCCAACAGGGCAAACATTTTCGCAAGGAACCGGCATATATATAATGGAATGATACGGGCAAACACTCATGCAAATACCACAATTAATACAGGTTTTATGATCAATTTGAGCCTGGCCGTTTGCATTCCAGCTTATGGAATCCTTCGGACAATTCATCATGCATGGATGCGCAACACAACCTTTACAAAGATTGGTTACGATATAACTGTTCTTTACACATGAGGTACATGCCTCATCAACAACGGTTAATATTTTATTGATTGGGTTTTTTCTTTCAAGAGCTTCTTCAGCATACGAAGCAAGAGTTTTAAGCTCGTCGGTATATTCATCTAAATCGAAGCCTAATAGAGGAATTAATTTTTCTTTAATGATTACACGTTCTTTAAAAATACAGCAACGATCAGATTTGGGGCTTCTGCGTGGGGCCATCTCAAGAGGAATTCTATCGAGTCCTTCAATTAATTTTCCTTTGTTAAAAAGATCTGCCATTCTGGCCAGCAGTTCTCTTCTGATGATCATTGTATTGTCAACGTATGCCATTCCTGAATACTTTTATTTGTAGTTTGCTTACTTGTTTTTTCAGCGTGCAAAAATAGATATTATTGTTTGATTTAATAATGCTGTTTAGCACGCAAAGGTTATATAAGTACAAAAAAAACCTTTGGACTAATCCAAAGGTTCTTTTTTGTTGGCGTTTCGAATGGGTTCAAGACCCAATTCTTTTCCTTTTTCCAGCATAAACTGATAGGCAGCATTATGCTCATTGGGAATAATACCATCAAGAATAGCTTCTTTTATCGCAATTTTAATATCGCCAATCATTCTGCATGGCGATAAATTAAAAATATCTATAATCTCCTGACCATCAATTGGAGGTTGAAAATTACGTACAGCATCTTTTTCTTCCACCTCTTTTAATTTCCTTCGCACCAGTTGGAAATTGTCCAGAAATTTTTTTACTTTTTCCTCATTTTTAGAAGTAATATCTGCCTCGCATAACTTCATTAATTCATCTACATCATCGCCAGCATCAAATAGCAATCGGCGAATTGCAGAATCGGTTACTACCTCTTGAGCTAATACAATAGGACGCATATGCAGTAATACCATTTTTTGAACAAACTTCATTTTTTCGTTCAAGGGTAATTTCATCTTCTTGAAAATACCTGGCACCATTTTTTCGCCAATAAAATTATGAGCATGAAAAGTCCAACCAATTCCATTTACAAACTTTTTGGTGTTAGGCTTCGCAATGTCGTGCAATAATGCCGACCAACGCAACCAAAGGTTATCCGATTTTGGTGTTAATTGATCCAATACCTCAAGAGTGTGGTAGAAATTATCTTTATGACTGATTCCATTTCTTGTTTCTCTGCCTTTTAGTCTTAAAAATTCAGGAAACACTAATTTTAGTAAGCCTGTTTCATCCAATAATTTAAAACCAATGGAAGGTTTTTCTGAAAGAATTATTTTATTTAATTCCTCGATAATTCTTTCTTTCGAGATAATATTAATTCTGTCTTTATTTGTGCGAATTGCCTCAAGAGTTTCTTTGGTAATTTTAAAGTTAAGCTGAGTTGCAAAGCGAATCGCCCTCATCATCCGCAACGGATCATCCGAGAATGTTATCAATGGTTCCATTGGTGTTTTAATGATTTTTTTATTTAAATCATCAATTCCATTAAATGGATCCAATAACTTTCCAAAGTTATCTTGATGTAAACTTAGAGCCAAAGCATTAATTGTAAAATCTCTTCTTTTTTGATCATCATCGAGCGTTCCATCTTCAACAATAGGGTTTCGCGAACCTCTATTGTAAGATTCTTTTCTGGCACCAACAAATTCGATCTCCAGATCTTTATATTTAAGCATTGCAGTACCATAGTTTTTAAAAACAGAAACTTTTGATACACCAGCTTCTTTTGCCACTTTTTGGGCAAGTTCAATTCC
Organism: Labilibaculum sp.; assembly: GCA_016760525.1. Classification (GTDB taxonomy): domain Bacteria; phylum Bacteroidota; class Bacteroidia; order Bacteroidales; family Marinifilaceae; genus Labilibaculum. The sequence continues at coordinate 16,601 of JAESUW010000123.1, read as the reverse complement.
ACTGCCAATAACAACAATATCAATGTCTTTTGATTCTCGTTGTAAAAATAAATCTCTTACAAAACCACCAATTACGTAACTCTCGAGATTTTCCCGGCTAACAATTTTGGAGATAATTGAAAATATAGGGTGTTTTAAATGTTCTTTCACTTTACTTTTTTTCAAACAGTTTTCTCTAATCTTGAGCTTCCAGATTGTCACTTCACAAATACTGAGCTCTTTTCGCTGACAAAATTACAATTATTTAGATGGAATCTATAAAAACAAGCAGATTTTGAATTTGGCATATAAATTGTAATGCATAAATGTATATATTTGTATGTATTGATGATTGTATTATTTAATATTGAAAGTTATGGTGGAACATTTGACAATAGAAACATTTAAAGCAAAAGTGTTTGATTTCGAGCAAAATAAAGATTGGAAATTTGAAGGAAACAGACCATGTATTGTTGATTTTTATGCAGATTGGTGTGGTCCATGTAAAACTGTCGCTCCTATTTTAGAGGAATTAAAAGAAGAGTATGGCGACAATTTAGATATTTACAAGATCGATACTGAAAAAGAAAGAGAATTGGCATCAATGTTTGGAATTCAAAGTATTCCATCCTTGTTATTTATTCCAAAAGACGGTCAGCCACAAATGTCACAAGGTGCTATGTCAAAGGAATCATTTAAGCAGGCTTTCTCTGAAGTGTTAGGAGTAAAAGAATAGATACTTTTACTTAAACTTTTGTTAAAGTTCAAGATGGAGCAAGTGAGTTCTCAAAAAATCTTCATTTTTGTTGTAGAATTGTTATAATTGGAAGTTGAATATGAGGTGCGAATTTTGGAACTGCCTCTGAAATAAAAAAAGATGAAAAAAATATTTTTTATATTGGTTGCAGTGCTATTTGCCACGAGTGGCTTTTCACAAGTAAGTGCAAAAGTTATTCATTTGAATGATAATAGTTTTAAGGATAAAGTATTTGATTTTGAAAATGGTAAGGAATGGGCTTTTAAAGGTGATAGACCTGTAATTGTTGATTTTTATGCAACATGGTGCGGACCTTGTAAGCGGGTTGCTCCTGTATTGGAGGAACTTCAAAAAGAATATGGCGAAAGCATTCAAATTTATAAAGTTGATACAGATAAATCTCCATTAGTTTCAGGTGCATTTGGCATTAAAAGTATTCCAAGTTTCCTTTTTATTCCTGCAAAAGGAAAGCCAACAATGGCGAAAGGAGCTTTGCCTAAAGAAACATTTGTAAAAGCGATTAAAGATGTTTTGGGTGTTAACGCGCCCGAATCAATTAAATAAGTTTATAAAAGTGAAAGTTTGGGTTTTATAAAGAGTCGGCATTTTGTCGACTCTTTTGTTTTTGAACTATTTCCGATTATCTTTGACGCAAAATCACAGTGGGGTGCCTTAAATAACAGGCTGAGATCATACCCTTATATCAATTGTGATAATAAATGTGCTATTGGTTACGCAGTTATTTTTAGATTGATTGCCATAATAAAAATCGATTCTAGCGAGTTATATGAGATTTTTATTGTAAAAAACAGGCTGAAAAGAACAAGTTTATGTAGTTCATTAATTGTTACTATTGATATTTACCTGATCCGGGTAATGCCGGCGTAGGGAAAAATTGCGAATTAACTTTTCGCCAACCTGATCTTATAACAACCTCATTGCAATATATTATTAACGTTTTAACTTTTAAACAATGTTTACAAGAAAGATGAACTGTGTTTTACGCAGAGCTACGGTGTTAATTTTATTGCAATTTGTATGTTTTATCGGATTCTCTCAACTTACCTTAAGTGGAAAAGTTACCGATAAAGCAGGAAAAGCACTTCCGGGTGCTACAATTGCAGTAAAAGGAACTTATTTAGGAACAGTTGCCAGCTCGAATGGTACGTACAAATTTCAAAATTTAAAAGAAGGAGATTACAAATTAGTGGTTTCATTTTTGGGTTATCAAACAACTCAAAGAGAAGTGAAGTTGAATAAGTCAGAAGAAATTGACTTTAATTTAGAGTCTTCTGCCATTATGGCGAATGAGGTACTTGTGGCCGCAACACGGGCAGATTCAAAAACGCCGGTTGTTCTGACTAATGTAAGTAAGGAAGAATTGTCTGAAAGAAATTTGGGTCAGGATATTCCTATGTTATTATCCTTAACGCCTTCATTCGTTACCTCTTCCGATGCAGGAGCAGGAGTTGGTTATACGGGTTTTAGAATTCGAGGATCAGATGCCAATCGTATTAATGTGACTGTGGATGGTATTCCATTGAACGACTCTGAATCACATGGGGTTTATTGGGTAAATATGCCTGATTTTGCTTCATCGGTCGATAATATTCAAATTCAGCGTGGTGTAGGAACATCAACTAGTGGTGCAGGTGCTTTTGGTGCCAGTATTAACATGCAAACGCAAAATGTGAATGCTCAGCCTTATGCTGAAATTTCAAGTTCTGCAGGTTCGTTTAATACCTTTAAAAATACGGTTAAGCTTGGAACTGGACTTAAGAAAGGTTTTGCTTTTGATATGCGTCTGTCAAAAATCACTTCTGATGGATATATTGATAGAGCAAGCTCTGATCTACAATCGGCTTATTTCTCAGCAGGCTATTATGGCGATAGAACAAGTGTAAAAGCTAGTGTGATTATAGGTAAAGAAAAAACATACCAAGCATGGAATGGTGTTCCTAAAGTTCGTTTAGAAAATGATGAAGAGGGAATGCAACGTTATGCTGATCATGGGTTGGTTAGTCAGGAAGTTGTTGATCAGATGAAAGCTTCTGATTCCAGAACTTATAATCAGTACACTTACAAGAATGAAACGGATAATTATTGGCAAAAGCATTACCGTTTGTTCTTAACACATTTGTTTAAGGATAATACGAAGTTCAATATCGCTTTTCATTATACTCAAGGAGAAGGTTATTACGAGCAGTTTAAGAAAAATGATAAGCTTGAGAAATACGGTTTGGCTCCAATTGTAATTGGATCAGAAACTATTGAGAAAACTGATATTATCCGTCGTAAATGGTTGGATAATGATTTTTATGGAACTGTATTTTCTTTCTCAAAGAAAACAGACATACTTGATCTGGTTGCCGGCGGTGGTTGGAATAAATATGATGGCGATCACTTTGGTGAAATTAGATGGATGAAAAATGCAGGAGACGCATTCTTGGGAGATAAGTACTACGACAATAATGGTACAAAGGAAGAGTATAATGTATATGTAAAAGGAAATTTTGCTATTGATAATCATTTAAGCTTGTATGCTGATATGCAAATTAGAGGTATTGACTACAAGATTAAAGGAATTGATTCTGACTTAAGAGATATCACTCAGAAACATGATTTCTTATTTTTTAATCCAAAGCTTGGATTAAATTATGAGATTAATGAGAATCATCGCTTATTCGTTTCTTTTTCTGTTGCTAACCGTGAACCTAATCGTAGTAATTATATCGATATTGAAGAGGGGAAAGTTCCAACAAGCGAACGTTTATTTGATTATGAACTAACTTATAAATTAACAAAGGCTAATTTCCTGTTTGAAGCTAATTTATTCTATATGGATTATAAAGATCAGTTGGTTGTGACTGGTGGAGTAAATGATGTAGGTTCAGCTTTAATGATGAATGTTGACAAGTCGTATCGTAGAGGTATAGAATTAAGTGCTGCAACTAATATCACAAAATCTATCTCTTGGAAAGGGAATTTATCTTTGAGTGAAAATAAGATAAAGAACTTTACAGAAGGTGTTGAGAATTGGGATGAAGGTGGAAATACATTGTTCGACTTAGGAAAATCCAATATTGCTTTTTCACCTAATGTAACAGCAAACTCCGTGTTTTCATATAACAAGTCAGGTTTTGGTGTTCAATTAATTTCTCAATATGTAGGCAAGCAATATATTGATAATTCTTCTAATAATGATAGAAGCTTAGATGCTTACACTGTATCGAACATGAATTTCTCATATGAATTTAAACCTAAATTTGCAGAGAGTTTACGATTTAATGTATTGGTGAATAATATGTTTAATGCTGAATATGAGTCGAATGCATGGGTTTATTCATACATTGTAGGAGGCGAGCGTTTTGCTATGGATGGATATTTTCCTCAGGCAGGAACAAATTTCCTGGCTGGCGTAACAGTAAGATTTTAAATAAATTTGTAGGGACACAACATGTTGTGTCCCTACAAAATATATCCCCAAAATATGAATTGGATATTTGATAATATCATTGAAATAATTGGAACCATTGCAGGTTTAATCTTTCTGTATTTGGAAATTAAGCAAAACAAGTGGTTATGGCCAGTGGGACTATTTACCTCACTAATGTATATCTATGTATTTTTTATAGCCAAATTGTATGCAGATATGTCTCTTCAATTCTACTATGTACTTATTAGTGTTTACGGTTGGATTGCCTGGTCGAAAGGTGCTGGTCAGAAAGAACTTCCCGTAACCAGATTACCCAAGGAATTATTTTTGATTCTTTTCGGAGCAAGTATGCTGATTTATGTTGCTATTTCTTTTGTCTTAGTTAATTACACCGATGGTTCAATTCCATATTGGGATGCCTTTACAACAGCCTTGAGTATTGTTGCAACCTGGATGCTGGCAAGAAAGATATTGGAACAATGGCTGGTTTGGGTAATTGTAAATGCAGTTTCTTTGGGCTTATATATCTACAAAGGATTGTACCCAACCTCAATTCTTTTCTTTTTTTATACTGTTTTGGCAGTAGTTGGCTACATTCATTGGAAAAAAGATATGCTGCTTTCTAAAGCAGTTTCAAGCAATTAGTTACTTTTGCGAAAGAAAATAATAAGTTCTGATAGTTTATAACTGATAAACATGCAAAAGAAAGCGGTAGTTCTGGCAAATGGTTCGTTCCCAACGCACGAAATTCCTTTAAACGAATTAAAATCCTCAAAGTTTATTGTCTGTTGCGATGGTGCAATCAATAAATTGGACGAAGCGGGAATTGCACCCTATGTCATTGTTGGTGATCTGGATTCTTTAAATCCGGAAATGAAATGGAAATACCGCGATATTATTCACCATTTCGCCAATCAGGATACCAACGATTTAACCAAGGCCATTAACTGGTGTTTGGAAAATAACTTTTCGGAAGTTATTATTGTTGGAGCAACCGGACAACGCGACGATCATATGATTGGAAATGTGTTCTTATTACCTGGATTTTCTAAAAAAATAAAAACAAAAATGCTTACCAGTTATGGTTGTTTTACGCCTATTTTTCGATCGAAAAATTTCGATAGCTATACTCGTCAGCAAGTCTCAATATTTTCCCCAAACTCAGAGACTCTAATTTCTACTGCCAACTTACGATATGCATTAACAGAACAAAAACTGGAAATGATGTATCAGGGAACCTTAAACGAATCGATGGGAGACAGCTTCCGAATTGAATTTGAAGGTGGTCCGTTAATTATTTATCAGGAGTATTAAAAACATTTTAGTGTTGTATATTGTTGTAGTTGAGTGTTTTTTTTTGTGAGTTTTTGTTGGGCTAAGACAGTTTTGAAAGCTGTTTTATACCATTTTATAGACAAATTTACACACAGGTATAATGCCGATATATATTTAAAACTCAGTGATAATCCCGATTTATCGGGAGAAATTAATGAGTAATTTTAAATACTAATCGGTATTAAAATATCCGTAAAAACGAATATTCCTGTTTATCTTTGCGGCGCAAAAAACTAATAATATCTATGAAACAAATTAACTACCTATTATTGCTAACACTTTTTTGTGTTGGCATTCCTACTGGTAATGCTCAAGAGAAAAAAGACGAAATTAAAGTGAAATTCGGAGGTTACGTACACTCTTTATTTACATATGATACTCGTCAAACAGTTAGTGCCCGGGAGGGATTCATCTTACTATACCCTAAAGACGAACTTCTGGATGGAAGTGGAAAGGATATGAACAAAGGTGGTGTTTACAATATGGCTGTTATTCAGTCGCGTGTAAATGCAAAAGTTACAGGTCCTGAAATTTTGGGTGCAAAGACCAATGGATTATTGGAAGCAGAGTTTATCGGTAATGCAGAATCGGATGTAAATGGATTGCGTTTGCGTCATGCCTTTGTGAATTTAGACTGGGGAAAAACATCTTTATTAATAGGTCAGACTTGGTCTCCTTTATTTGTTGCAGAGGTATTTCCTGTTGCTGTTGGTGCAAATGCAGGATTACCATTTAAACCATTTGCACGCAACCCTCAAGTGCGATTAACTCACAAAACCGAGAATTGGAAGTTTATTGCTGCCATAGCATCAGAGCGTGATTACACAAGTACGGGACCTGACGGAGCAAGCAATAAGTATTTAAGAAATGCTGGCTTGCCTATTCTTCAAGGTCAAGTGCATTATTATGCAGGAAAACATTTGATAGGAGCTAGTGCCGAATTTAAAAATATCAAACCATCTTTAACAAGCACAACCGGATCAGAGGAGAATGGTGATTTAATGAGTTGGAAGAACGATGAAACACTTTCATCTTGGGCTTTGATGGCATATTTTAAGTTGAATTTTAAACCAGTAACTTTTAAGGCACAAACAACATATGGCTCAAATCTTACAGATGTTCTAATGTTGGGAGGATATGCAGCTAAAAGTTTAAATCCTTTAACCAATGAAGCCAGCTATACCGGAATTAAAGTTCTAGGTACTTGGGCTGACATCTCATACAATAAAAATAATTTTGAACTGGCATTGTTGGCCGCTTATTCAAAAAACATGGGTGCTGATGATAATGTTGTGCCTGGTATGATCTACAGTCGGGGAAAAAATATTGGTGAATTGTATCGAATTGCACCACGAGTTTCGAAACGTTTCAAAAATTTAAAGTTGGAACTGGAGGCCGAATATACTGCGGCAGCCTACGGTGATGTTACAGAAAAAGCAGATGTAGAGAATACACATTGGGTTGGAAATACTCGTATTTCTGTAGGTTTGTACTATTTCTTTTAAAATATTTTAATGAAGATAGAAAAGGCGAGCAGAAATGTTCGCCTTTATTTTTAGAAAGGAATGGTGAAATAGAAAGAGGTTCCCTCCTCAGGGTTCGATATAAACCATATTTCTCCTCCCAATAATTCTACCAGACTTTTACTGATTGCCAGTCCTAAACCAGTACCTCCATATTTTCTTGTGTCTGCATTTAAATCAGCTTGTCTGAAACGATCAAAAATAATTTTTTGTTTGTCTTCCGATATTCCTATTCCTGTATCTTTTACAAAAAATTGCAGAAAGTCTCCTTTTATATCGTAGCCAATTTCAATTGTCCCTAAAGTTGTAAACTTTATAGAATTTTCGATCAGATTGTTGAAGATTTGAAGCAAACGCATCGTGTCTGTATTCAATTCAGTTATGCTTCTATCATCAGGTAATGTGGTTATAATGGAAAGTTCCTTATTGTCGTGCAAGTCCAATATAGCGATGTAAATTTCATTCAGGTTTACGAACAAATCATCCAGAACACATTTATTTTTCACAATCTTTAATTGATTGGTCTCAATTTTCGAAATATCCAATATATCACTAATTAAACGAAGCAGATGTTTTGTGTTTCGTTGAATGATTGAGATAAAACGAGTTCGCTTTACTTTTACAAGATCTTCACCCGATAACAAGTCCGTAAAGCCAAGAATCGCATTCATAGGAGTGCGGATTTCGTGCGACATGTTGGCCAAAAAGGCTGATTTTAATCGACTCGATTCTTCTGCAGCTTCCTTGGCAATTTTTAAACTTTCATGATTTACTTTTATTTCCAATAAATGAGCCTTTTCTTTTTGAGCACGAACTTTTCGTAAATGAATATTAATTGTCATTACAATAATAATAATTGTAAGGAGTATCAACACTGTAAGTGTTAGAACAACGATTTCTTTATTTTCGCGAACAAAACTGTATGGTTCATTTATTATGCGCGAATCTTTAGGGAGTTTTGCTTTATCTATATCGAAATGAGTTAGTTGCTTGTAATCGAAACAGTACTCATATTCTGCCAGTTTTGGAGGAATATCATCTATGTTAGTACCTGAAAGGACTCTTTTGGCCATTTCAGAAACCTGTTTACCTTGATTCCTTCCAGTAATTAAAGCTCCTCCAACAGCACCGTGAGTCATGTAGAAATCCCAAACACAGTAAATAGGAACCTTGCAATATGGCATTATTTCTCTAAAACTGTTTTCGTACGTATAATACTTCCCCTCAGAGTCTCTATTAAAAAGCAAATATAAAACAATCGAATTTTCATTTAGTGAGGAGAGTTCCTTCTGAAGATTCGGAATGTTATCTGGTTGAATAATTCTGTAGCGAATCGATTCATTCATTTTTTTGATGTCATTTTCAACAAATTGAACCATGGCTTTTCCTGTTGTAGTTTTATCGCTAACAACAATAAGTTCTGAAAAATTTGGGTGATTTTCCTCAATGAGGTGGATGGTCGAGCAAAAATTTATGTTTTCAAAAACACCACTGTATCCTTTGGGTACAGTAATAATTGAGTTAATACCACTAAACAGAACGGGCACACGGCCAAAAATTTCCTCATTGTATTTTAGTAAGAAATCGTAGGCATTGTTATCTGTAGATATTATTAAATCGAAGGTTTTATTTTTGTATTTTTCCTTATAAAATTTGGCAATAGTATTCAAATAATCTTTTGAGAAATGTCTTTTGGTATCCATATCTTCTATGTAGATAGAACAGAACAATTCCGATGAAAGTTCTCTTTTTATACTGGATACGATGGAATCGGTCCAACTTAAACCGCTGTGATAGGAATTTAAAACTAAGATATCTTTCTGGTTGGAGGAAAATCCTTGAAAGCAGAAAATTAGAAGTAAGAATACAATAGGTAGATACTGCTTTATTATTCTCATAAACATCGAATTGTGGTCAGTAAATAGATGTAATTCAAGTTAATAATTATAAAGCTTATTTAAAAATATTAAAAGTTTATTATTTAAAGCTGAAGAAGAACAGGAATAATTATTAATTAATATAGTCACAGAATACTCGTTTCCGTTTTTTGTTTGTAAATAACCACAATAGGTTCTTACGCCAGTCATCGATCCTGTTTTGGCTTTCCAATTTCCAATTACAGCACTATTGCCACCAAAAAATTTTAAAGTTCCTGATATCCCGGCAACGGGCAATGATGATATAAACTCATTGGAATTCTTGCTGTGGTACATCAATTGTAAAAGCTGATCGAAGAAATTTGCCGAAACAGAATTGAAATGCGAGAGTCCGCAACCATCATAAAGCGATATGTATTTTGTGGATAAACCTTTTTCACTCCAGAACTTTTTAAGTGCATCAATTCCATTTTCCCAGCTTGCATGTCCGGTTTCTTTTTCACCAATTTCAAAAAGCAGATGATCTGCAAAAAGGTTAATGCTTTTTTGATTCGTAAGTTTCACTATCTCTTTTAATTCCGGCGAATTCAAACGAAGAAGTAAAGTGCTTTTTTTACCAGTAAGCACTTCGTTTTTGATCGGGATTCCTGCTTTAGAAAAAGATTTGTTCAGCGACTCAATCAAGCTGTTTTTAGGATGTAAAAGAGCTCCTTTTACTTTAAATTGAGCTCTGTTTTGAGGAATACTGCCTTCAATTCGTCTTTTATTGCTTGTGTTACCACCAAAAATATATGCCAGGTCGCGATTTACAGTCGAGCTGATTACCTGATTATCAAAAACCAGTCCCGTATTTTGTGGTTCTGTTTTTACCAATTGTGTTGCGCTTCCTGCCTTTTCCGATGAAAAAAAGAGCGTGTACAAATTATCATGAAAGCTTAATCCATTTGGAATTGCACCGTAGTAATTGGCCATGTCTTCCCAGATCCAGGTCGATGGAATTTTTGGATTTATGTAAGAATCATCAACCAGAATTTTTCCTTGAATCTTTTGAATACCAAGCGATTTTATTTTATCTGTAATTTGAAGCTCAACAGGCTTCCCTTTCATAAAGTATTTCGATCCCAGCGTAGGATCTCCAAAGCCTTTAATAATAAGATTCCCGCTAAGAGTACCATTTGCAAGAAGCTCCCCATCGGTATTAATTTGCGTTTTAAATTGGTAATTGCTACCCAAAATTTCTAGTGCAGCCGCAGTTGTAATTAGTTTTTGAGTAGATGCAGGAGTCAAGGCCAGGTGAGCCTGATTCGATGCCAAATTCCTACCTGTTTTCACATCCGATATTACGATTCCAAGTCCGGCCGATCGAAAACAAGTATCCGAAACAAACTCATCTACATAAGTCTGCAAATTGGTGGTTTCAGTTTTCTGAGCCTCGCAGGAAATCCCCAAAAGGGAAATAATGAAGACCAGCAGCAATTTATTCATCCATCTCATTTAAAATTTTCTCAACCTCTTTTTCGGTATTGTGAAGCTTCTCTTTACAAATTACAAGAAGTTCCGAAACCCGTTTTACCTTTTCAGATAATTCGTCCACATCCAGTTCGTCATTTTCGATGGAAGCAATGGTTTCTTCTATTTCGGTAATTGCATCGCGGTAGCTTGTTTTCTTTTTAGCCATTTGTATTTAATTTAGAATTTCGACTTTTCTTTTTTTTACTGATTTTTTGAACCTGACTCTCAACGCTTCCGTTTGCAAACCGGGTTTCGATAATATCCTGAGGCAATAGTTGATCAATATTTTTTATTATTTTTCCTTCCTTTAAACTTAAGGTATAACCTTTTTTCAGAACGTTATCCGGATTAAGATATTTTATCGATTGCCCAAACATTAAAATATTGTGTTTCTGTTTTTCCAATCGCCTTGTAAGTTTCGTTCGCAGGTTTATGGTAATCTGATCAAGAAGTGATTTCTGATTTTCGATTCTTCGTTCGGTACAATACTGAAATTGCGAATTCAGCTTTTGCTGATAATGAGTCTGATTGGCCAATAAATTTTTGCCTGCAGTTTTTAATCTCTGTTTGGCCAAGTGTAACTGACTCGATTTCCGTTCCAGTATTTGCCCTACCATTGGCGAGAATTTGTTCGTTAAAAACACAAGTCGTTCCGATGAGGACAATAGAACTTCATTAACCTCTTCTAAAAATTGCTCTCTTAAATTGTTCTGATATTCCCGGCACTCGTCGAAACAATCAATTAAGAATTCAGCAGCTGCCGTAGGTGTTTTCACTTTGGTGTGTGCTACCAAATCAACAATTGTTTCATCTCTTTCGTGTCCAATACCAGAAATTACCGGCATAGGAAATTGAGCAATGTTAAACGCCAGCCAATAGCTGTCGAAGCAATTTAAATCTGCCTGCGATCCGCCGCCACGAATAATAACGGCAACATCAAATACATCTTCGTATTCATTTATTTTATCGAGAGCAGCAATAATCGATTCTTCGGCATTATTTCCCTGCATAATAGCTGGAAACAATTTATAATGGAATTTGTATCCGAAAGGATTGTTTTCAAGTTGGTTTGTGAAGTCTTCGCAACCTGCCGCAGTAGGCGATGAAATAATCGCAATGCATTTAGGAATCTCAGGAAACATCAATTCTTTATTCATTTCCAAAACCCCTTCTTCAGCCAAGCGGGCAATAATTTCTTTTCTCCGTCTGGCCATATCCCCCAAGGTGTAGGTAGGGTCAATGTCTTTAATATTTAACGAGAAACCATAAATTTCCTGAAACTCAACACTAATATTTACCAGTATTTTTATTCCCGATGAAAAAGGCTGACCTGTTGTAGTTTCAAAGTAAGGCTTAAGCATTCGAAAGGTATACGACCAAATGGTAGCTTTCGCTTTCGCGATAATCTGATCACTATTCTTATCTTTTTCTACCAGCTCCAGATAGCAATGCCCGTTTTGATTGTAGCGCAGTTCACTAATTTCCGCCACAATCCAAACGCCCGAAGTAAATGTTTCGGAAAGTACATTTTTTATTTGCTGATTCAGTTGAAAAAGACTGATTCCTTTTTGGCTCATACGGACTCATTTGCTGTGTTCAATTCTTATTTTGGCGATTATTTATTGTAGGATCTGAGATAAGAATCCGGATCGTCAACAAATGTTTCAGGATCAATTAAATGAGCCTTTTTCTTCTCCATTTCTTTTAGTTTCTCCTGCTGAATTTTATCCAATTCATCTTGATTGTTTGCTATGCCATTTTTATAAGCTATGCTAAACAGGAGATCTCCTTTGTTGGAATAAAAATCCCAATCGCCTTCACGTTTGTTATTTTTGTACGATCCACCATATTCGATAACACCGTTGGAGAAATACGAATGAGTTGCACCATTTAAACTTCCTGAGGTATAGTTCGCTTCCAAATACGTTTTTCCATTTTCGAAAAAGCGTTTCCAAACACCATGCCGTTTGCCATTAAGGAAGTTAAGCATTTCGGCAGTGTTTCCATTTTTAAAATAGTAAATACTTTCGCCATTCTTTATTCCCTTATCGTATGTTTCGCTTGCGCGGATGTTTTTATTTTTATCGAAATAAACCCAAACACTATCCTTTTTCGATTGAATAAAATTCCCTTTTGCAAGTATGCGTGCCGATTCATTGTAGAGATTCGCTTTGGCTTTTTGTCCTTTATCCGTAAAGAATAAAACTGCTTTTAAATTGCCATTGGCATGAAAACGTTTTAGTTCACCAAATGGAGAATTGTCTTTAAAAGTTCCGGAATATTTAATCTTGCCATTGGCATGCTTTTTTTCCCAAACACCTTGCTTGCGACCGAGCTGATCGGTTTGGTTGATTTGCTGCGCAAAGTTTACGAAAGGCAAAGCGATTAGTACGAGTAAAAGGAGTTTTTTCGTCATTTTATTTTTATTGGATCTATACAAAACTAACAAAAGATTGATTGATGCTAAAAAAAACAGACAGCTTTTCCCGTTAAAACCAAGAGTTTTTTGTGTATTCTTTTGAAAACATGTTGTATATCATTTTTGATATTTTTCCGATAGTGCTGATTTTTTGTATTTTATGAATCTAAAATATCAGATAACCTGTAATTATGTAATGAATTGCATTGGTGCTTTTCTGATAATTTGATGTGTTGTTGGTTAAAGATTCCGTAAGTGGTGAAATGGGATAACAGCAATCAATTAAGAGTGATAAAAATATATGCATAACTAATAAATATGGTGGTATGGAAACAATAGATTTTCCTTTTAGTTTTGATGAAATGCCTGTTGTGGCAAAATTTTTATTGGATAGTTACTCCAGAGATATGGATGATTTTAATAAAATCTATCCAATATTCGATGAAACCTTTAAAACTAGACTAAGTGAGCAAATTCAACGTGCAAAAGAATTTGTGTGTTGTGGCCCCGAGGGTGCTAAAATTCAAACTTTACGTGTTGGTATTTACAAGAGAATAGAATCTTTGAATAACATGATACTTGAGGTTCAGGACAATTTCCCGATTTCTCGGATAAAGGAATTCGATAAGATTGTGGAGATTGTTGAAAAGAAAGATTTAACTTCTATATTGACTACGATTCCAAATTTTGTGGTGCAATTGGAAGGGAATATTCCAAGACAAAGAGCTGAGGCTACACAGGTTATTATAGATCAAATTTTGACACTTTTTCAGGTGCTCAAATTAAATAAAATAGAACTCAATCGTTTGCTTAACTCAAGAGGCTTGTTAAAAGAGGAGGTATTTCGTTGCCTGAACCATTTATGGGCAAGTATGCAGGATATTATGGAAATAGGACAAGATTTGTATAAATCATCAGATCCTATGAAATGTGTGGAATATGAATCGAATTATTTGAAAATGAAGGCAAAAAGTTTTTGGATGCATTCCAGTTTGGATTCTGTGAGCTTGTAATTTCAAAGAAGTAAATTTATTACACAATAAAAACAAAGCTCATTTTAATTTTTAAAATGGGCTTTTTTTACATTTAAAGAGCTTACATAAATAAGACTAATTTATTTTTTATTTAGTTAAGTTATAACTCATTGTAAAATATCATTTGGAATGCTTTGTTAGGATATTATTGTTTTGTAGATTCAGGAGTTTATTTGCAAGAGGTGCATAATACTGACTTATATTGTGTGTGTTGTGTAGCTTTAAGTACGATATATTAAAAAGATATGCACTTGTGCATATTCTAACGAGTTTAGCGTTCATGCAAGGAGACAAAAATGACATAACTAAAATGATGAAAATCTAACACATAAATAACACATTTGCAAGCTCCAACACACAGGCTGAAAACTTCAGCTTGCAAAAGAGCTATTTTATGCAACCTCACCTATACATTTTTTTAAGATGATACATAAAGAAGCATTAAAAGAATATATAAAGAATAATGTAACATCCATAATTCACCCTTCCGATGATTTAAAATCATATATTTTTAATATAAATACCGATATCCTAGCTGATTTTTTAATCGAATTCTTAGATTTTGATGTTTCAGATGATGATCTAAAAAGGGTTGGAAAGGATTTCGAATTTTATTTTAAACCAATTTCAAAATTTAGTATTGAAACCATTGATGAATTTTCAATTGCTATTGAAGGATTATCTACACGATTTGAAGGATTTTTAAAAAAAATGGCATTCATTAATCAAGCTAATTTTATTTTTTGGAAAGACGATGTTGATAATGATATTGAAGGCATTAGGTTTACAATGCTAAATAACCTTCTAGAAGGTAAAATTGCAAAAAAAACAAGAGTAACTGGAAATAAATATATTCCAACTCCATTAATTAAATACGATAATGACACCAAGGACATTTTAGATTTTGTCAGAAAAGATTTTAGAAATGCTGTTCATTATGCTAAACAAAATAGAAACATACTACTTTTAGCAAAATACTCAAACATAATAATTGGTTCATATTTACTTGCAATAGAGTCAAATATAGATTTGTTAAAAGATGTACTCTACAAAATAGAAGAACATTCAGAAAAAATAATTACTCAATTTAGAGATATAGACCAAACATATATTGAACTGGAAGGAAAAGAACAAGTATTAATATATGACGATGATTTATCTCCTCTGTTAAAAGAATACTTTGAAGATGTCGAACAAGAAAAAATTGATATAGATAATATTTCTGTAGAGGAAGATACTCTAATTCAAGGGAAAATTTCCGATATAACAAACAACACTAATCAGCTAGCAATCCGAGGCAATGCTGGTACTGGGAAAACAACAATTTTAAGATATTTATCATACAAAAATGGTGTCTCAAAGCAATATCTACCTTTTTATTTCGAATTAAAAGATTTCAATACGGAAACCGATTTATTATCCCAAATTTCAAATTATTATGCATATAATAGCGAATTGCTAAAAAAATTAGTTCAAAATGGAACGGCAACTTTATATTTAGATGGGTTAGATGAAATATTTAGTCCTATTGCTTTTGAAAGCTTTAGAAAACAAGTCTCAACAATAATAAGGGAAAATACGGGAGCACGCATAATAATTTCAAGTCGACCATATTATGACAACTTTTTTTCGTTACCTGTATTTGATATCCAACCACTAAGTAAAACTCAAATAGCGAACTATGCTACTAAAAATCTAACTAAAAGTGAAATGTTAGGCGTTTTTATTAAAACACTAGAAAGTAATGTTAATTTACTTTCCCTGTGTGAAAATGTCTTTTATCTTCATAGATATATCTTCGTAATAAATGCTACCAATTCGATACCTAAAAATACAGGACTTTTATTGCATGAATTTATAATTTCCTTATATAAAAGAGAATTTACAAAGCCAGGAAAGAATTTACAAAATAAATTACAGGATAAGTATTTGTTATTTGTCTCAAAACTGGCATATAGTTTAAGAAAAGAACAAAGGACAAGTTTCGATAGCGACTATCTTCATCATCTTGCCAAAGATATGCAAGTAAATTTGGACTATATAGATACAATAAATTTTCATAAAGAAATCAATTTAATATCTGGAACAGATAAGATGTCCTTTACTCATCCTTTATATCAGGACTACTTTACTGCTTTATATTTAAAATCTAGAATCGTAGATGATTTGTTTGAGGTTAAACAATATTTAAGAGAACAAACTTGGTTTGAAAGCTTAATTATATTGTATGGATTAACAAGAAATAAAGAGTTGTTATTAATATTTGCAGAAGATAATCCGTTACTTGCGACTTATGCAATTCAAAACATTCTTAAGCAGAATAAAACAGATAGAAAATTAGTTATTAAATATGCCTTTAAATATGCTATTAATATTTCAACAATTGGACTAGCAATCGACGGTGTTTTTGCATTGATAAAATTAAAAGAAAATCTTCTAATTTCTGAAGTGGTTAAAAATCTGAATTGGAATAATAAAAAGCATAAATCTCTAATAAAAAGAATTGTTAGTGTATCAGAAGATGAGCAATTGGTCGATTTGTTAAAAACATTCACAGATAATAAAAACTCAAAAATAACTACCCTTCTTTTAAACACTCTTATTCAAAGAAAGCGATATCTCAAAAACAAGCCAATCTTAAATGTTATTGCTAAGCAGATGTATGAGAATGATTGGAAGATTCAGATTAGACTTCTTGTATATATTTCAGAATACATTTTGGATTTAGA
>JAESUW010000122.1 GCA_016760525.1 Labilibaculum sp. | reverse complement strand
TCCTGAACGGACGTCTTTAGATCTTCATATTTCTCTTTCACAATCTTATCCATCAAATTAAGGTAAGATGTTATTCTTTCTGCACGAAAATCTTTGGTCTTCTCCGAAATTGGCAAAAATGGTAAGCTGAGTTTTTTACAGTACAACTCTCTCATTTTTTCAAGTAGAAAATCATCAACGATTGAAATTACTGATGAAATTCCTAAATGAGCCACTTTTACAGGAGTATCCACCGTAAATCCGGTTCCCATAACAGGGATGTGGAAACTATGTCCTAAAATTTTACTCATGTAATTATTTATTGATTTTAATGATGTTTTTTTTTACAAAATTGACTAGCTAAAACAAAGGTGCTCAGCTATAAAAATGCAATGCGCAAGTTAGCCATTTGTCAATGATATCAAAGCTATTTTATGTATTTATAATTCTTATTCAGGGGAATTTGATAAAATATGAATAAGACAAAAACAGGTGTAGTTTACAAAAAAAATATAGTAATTAGAATAACTGTAATTGCTCCTTCGATGGAGTCAAATCAATGTTTTCAATTTCCAGTAATTTAGCTTTAGTTTCCAGTCCACCTGCATAACCTGTAAGTTTCCCATTTTTCCCGATAACCCTGTGACAAGGAATTATAATAGGAATTGGGTTTTTAGAATTGGCCATGCCAATAGCTCTACAGGCAGAAGGTTTGTTTATTGCTAAGGCAATATCCTGATAAGAACGTGTTTGTCCATATGGAATCTCTGAAAGTTGATTCCAAATTTGTTGTTGGAAAGCAGTTCCTTCCGGTGAAAGTTTCACTTCAAATGTTGTTCTTTCTTTATTAAAATATGATATTAATTGATCGGCAACAGGCTTTAGTTTAATAGGTTCTTTACTCCAATTATCTTTAATGTTTTCTAATTGATTTTTATCTTCAAATAGAATTTGTTTTAGACCACCATCGGTAGCAACTAATAGCAAATTACCCACCGGAGATGGAAGAATATCATAGTAAATCATAGTAGGCTTTTTAGAAAACGAAAGTCGCTCAAGTCGAGTACAATGTAATGATTTAATTAAGAATCATAGTCCATAGCTTGCGCGTTGTTCTGTTAAAATAAATTAAATTACTGAGCGGGTAATTAGTTTATTACAACCGAAGAACAAAAATATCTGAATAAAGGTGATATGCATGAAATTGTACCTGCATTTTATTTTTACTCTCTGAAAGTACAATAGCTCCCACACCGCCTAGTCCAACAATTAGTACATGTGAGTTTTTCAGCTGCTCTAATTTTTCATTCCCAGGAAGCAGTTCTGTTTAGCCATTCTGTACTCATAATCTGTTGAAAAAGGTCTTGAAATTTGAATGCAATTCTTTTTTTAGTTCCTCTATATCAAGGTTTTTTATTTTTGCAGCCTTTAGGTATATGTCTTCTATTTCTACGTCGCGGTCATCTGTCTCCAAAAATATTTTATCCAATGGAATGCTTTGAAATACTAAGAAACTCGTTTGAAATTTATTTTTTACAAATGTTACGTATTTCTAAATAACACTTTACACAATTAATAATTACGGGCTTACTATACTTCTCTGCTGTCTGTAATTGTTTTTGGAAGATTTATTCATGGATGAGAAGAGGTGTTTCTGTCATTCGATCCAGCTCAATTTTGGTGATTGCAACAGCTGCGGTATTTGAGGCTGAAATTTCTAATCTGTTTATAGCAGAAGCCGTATCAATAAATATAATAATTCATGCATAGATACCTACAGAACAGAGTTTGATGCTCCAATATTTGCTCTTCCTGGAAACATCTTAATTTTTTTTTGCGCGAAAATACAGATATTGATGATTGATGCAAATTATTAGCTTGAAGTGAAAAATGTATTGTTTATAATGATTTAATTGCTTGCACTTTGAGATAAAGGAAGTGTGAAAATATTTAATTTAGAATAAAAAATTCAGCGTAAGCCTTGCAAAAGCAGAGATTCTTCCTTAGCTTGCAAGTAATAAGAGAACGTTCTTTGCATAAAAGATATAGCATACCGCATTAATTATCGATTGTTAAACTCAACATTTATAAGATACCGAGAAAGCTACAAGCTTGTTAAAGCAGGCCCCAACCTTCGGGTTGTTTCGGCACAGGGGAAACTTGATCAGGCTGGCACTCAAATCCTGTCATTCAGGAGTTTAAAATCCAATTAATTAGTGCGGTTTTTTTATGCCCTTTTTTTTGAATGTGTTAAGCTTGTAAGCTTCAGGTTAACAATGAGTAAGTGGTTTTGTTTGATGTCTTATGTTTTTGAATTTATTTCCTGTTTAATGGAGTATCTCGTACCCATATCCGAAAATTTAATCTCAATTACATTCCAGCAAATTAGTTTTACCAAAATGCGTTCTGCCTTAAAGCGACCTATTTGAGCAATTTTACAAAATTGCTTTAAACTAATTTCTTCATTATCATTCAGGAAATCCATCAGTTCAGTCTCAGTTTCCGTATACTCTAAATAGGTACCGGTAGGTTTATTCTTTCGTTTCCAAACTTCAAGAAGTATTTTATTTGCCAGTAGGTTCTCATCTTCTCTGCGAAGGTATGCCAACCATTTGCCATTTTCATTCTGAGCGTAATGGGGCATGTTTTCAGAAGGGGCAATGGTAATTTCTAAAACATTTTTCCCATTCACCTGCCATACTTTGCTATCAAAGGCTATTTTGGGACGGCTGTACATTTCAGCCGCGGCTTTTATCATATGGAATTCTTCTTCCACTTTTGCTCCGGCAATTTTACCATTGTCTTTCACTCCAATAAGTAATTTGCCTCCATTGGTATTGGCAAAAGCAGACAATGATTTGGCAATTTTTCTGGAATCAGTAATACAGAATTTAAAATCCTGTTGCTGATGTTCACCCTCACAAATTAGTTTTTCTATATAGAGAACCATAGCTAAGATTTTTAAATAGGGTTCGTATCCTGAGTTAATTCTATTCAAAAATGATTTTCATTTCGCAGCGCTGACACTGAAATTCAAGTTTGTAACGATTTTTATTATCCACCAAATACAAGGGCTGATTTACTTTTTTGCCAGTGCTAACCTCTTTGTTGCAAAGGCCAAATTCATGACGTAAACAATGTTTGGTAGTCATGATTGTTTTTCCTGTGAAATTCGATTGCAACTCAAAGCCTTTTTCAATTTTTTCGACACCACATTTGTGATAAAAATCTTCAGCCTTACAGTTCACAACATTACCCATATAATTTAGGTTTTTGGTGCTGTATTTAGGATGTTGGATTAAAGATTGTGTTTTTGGTTGTTGAAATGCTTCAATTCTATTTTCGGTTAACGAGTTAAGCACTTTTCTTCGTAATTCATTTAATACTTTAGCCTGTACAAATGGAGCCTCGGTAAAATTAATCTCTATGGAATTGATAGAGTAAATAGAATCTCCTGATTTCGACAATTGCTTTTTTAAATTTGTAATTGCCATTTCAGTATTTCGAGCCAATTCAAATTCTTGCTTCAATTGAGTCGACGCGCTCATTCCATCTTCATCAGCAGCAAAAAGAGTTAGAATGTTTTCTTTAAATTCCAGAAAAAGTTCGACCGATATTCTTCGAATAGAGCTATCTCTTTTTAGTGTTTTTGCGAATTCGTGATCGTTATTCCGATACAAAACAGCACCTTCTACCAGCATGTTCATTTCATTTGGGAAAACCTGTTTCCCTTTAACTCCATTTACTTGAATTCCCTTTAACAGCTTACTGCGATTAAAAAAGCAAAGGCCATCTCCATTATGAATTTCAAATTTGGTGTCAATAATAAAATGATCTTTTCGAACAGCCACAATTTTACCAATTTCCTTTCCTAAGGATTTTGGAGTGTGGAAATTAGCTATTTCCGGAATTCTTCCGGTAAAAAAGTAGTTGGTAAATCCTCTGTTAAAAGTTTTCTCTAAATCGGGCACAAAGTTTGGTTCTACATTTCCTGATGATGCTTTTCTATATTCTTTTTTCTTTTCAAACACATCATCTAATTCCTGTCGGTAATAACTGGTTACATTTTTGAGGTAGGAGCTGTCTTTTAAACGCCCCTCAATTTTTAGAGAACAGATTCCACTTTCTACCAATTCTTTCATGTGACCCGAAAGATTCAAGTCTTTTAAAGAAAGCAGGTGTTTATCTTTGGCAATTACTTTACCTTCCTCGTCAACCAAATCGTATTTCATACGGCAAGCTTGACTACATTCCCCGCGGTTGGCAGATCGGCCACCAATGGCATGCGAGAAATAACACTGACCACTTAGTGAAACACATAAAGCACCATGAATAAAATATTCAAGTTCGACGCTAGTGTTTTTTCTAATCTCTTTAATTTGTTCAAGAGAAAGTTCTCGCGCAAGAATTATTCTTTTAAATCCGACTTGTTCCAAAAATTTGATTCGATCCAGGTCGTAATTATGAGTTTGTGTGCTTGCATGAAGTTCGATAGGAGGAAGATCCATTTCTAAAACGCCCATATCTTGAACAATTAAAGCATCGGCACCAAGTTTGTAGAGTTGATGAATGAGCTCTTCTGCCTCTTTTAATTCATTGTCATACAGAATAGTATTCATCGTAATGAATACTTTTGCCCAGTATTTATGAGCATATTTAATTAACTTACCAATATCTTCGAGAGTATTGCCGGCGGCAGAGCGGGCTCCAAATTTTGGAGCTCCAATATATATTGCATCAGCTCCGTAATTAATAGCAGCCATTCCCGTTTCCAGATTTTTGGCAGGAGCTAAAAGTTCAACTTGTTTCATGTGTCTAAAATTGTTCAAAGATGTCACATGGAACTCGCCAAATAGTTATTCTCGTATGTGAGAACTTTTTCTTATGGCTCGTTTCATCTGTTTATAATTTTCATGCAGTTGTCAGATGGAACTTACTTTGATCTAAATAATCATGCTCATGATATGAGTTAAAAATTATTTAATCATGGACGTTTCATTCTTTTCAAATTTTCTACGAAGATACGAAGCAATGTTGAGATCAATAGAAATTCAATACTATTGTTTTTGAATTTGACTGAATCATATGCTATAAATCAATTTATGCTTTTCTCTAAAATTTCTTTTTTTAGAAATTGAAATCTTATTTATATCTTGACTGAATAAAAATAACGAAAAAATGATGAATAAAAATACATTATTAACTCCATTTACGATTGGTAAAATCGAACTGGAGAATAGAATGGTAATGGCTCCAATGACCAGAAACAGAGCTGGAGAAGGAAATATTCCTACCAAATTAATGACTGAATATTATAAACAAAGGGCAGGAGCGGGATTGATTATTACTGAGGCAAGTCAAATTTCATCTCAGGGAATGGGCTATCCGGCAACTCCGGGAATTTACAGCAAAGAACAGGTGGAAGGGTGGAAACAAGTTACAGAGGCTGTTCATGCTAAAAAGGGAAAGATATTCATTCAGCTTTGGCATGTGGGACGAATTTCACATCCGGATTTTCACAATGGAGCTTTGCCTGTTTCGCCTTCGGCAGTTCGACCTGCAGGGCAAGCATTTACTTACGAAGGTTTGAAAGATTTTGTAAGTCCGAGAGCATTGGAGACAGAGGAGGTCGAATCTATTGTAGAGGATTATAAAAATGCAGCAAAAAATGCCAAAGACGCTGGTTTTGATGGTATTGAAATTCATGCGGCCAATGGGTATTTAATTGATCAGTTTTTGGTAGATAAAACAAATCTTCGAACCGATAAATATGGTGGATCGGTGGAGAATCGTGCTCGTTTTTTGTTTGAAGTTTTAGAGGCTGTACTTCAAATTTGGGATGCATCGGAGGTAGGTATTCGATTGTCACCTAGTGGTTTGTTTAATGATATGGGAGATTCTAATCCGACGTCGATCTTTAATTATGTAATTGATAAATTGAATGCTTATGATCTTTCTTATTTGCATTTGATTGAACCTTTAGTGCCGATTGATGAACTACCACAGATGATTAAAGATGTTGGTGACTATTACGGTAAGCAATACAAAGGAGTGCGAATGGTGAATGGAGGGTTTACCAGAGAAACCGGCCATGAGGCAATTGCTTCGAAAAAAGCAGAACTGGTATCTTTTGGTGTGCCTTATTTGGCCAATCCTGATTTGGAAAAACGTTTTGAACAAGCAGCCGAGCTGAATGCAGCTAATCAGGAAACCTTTTATGGAGGTAACGAACTTGGATACACAGATTATCCAAGTCTAAAATAAATACAAATTGAAAAGCTTCGAATGATATTCGGAGCTTTTTAACTTTTATCCAAAGCTTTTTCGAAAATATTGATTAGTTCTTTAATGGGCTCGGTACCCACCGATATGCGAATCAACTCCCAATTGATATTTTTCTCGCTTAAAATTTTTCGTCCTTCTTCAGATTTAACAAGCTCGTAATGGGCTAAATAAAAATAGGGCATCACAAGAGTAAATTCAGTACCCAGACTTGGCCCTTTAGGAAGTTCAAGAGCATTATAGAATTTTTCGATTGAACCATCAAACTCAATTGAAATTAAGCCTGAATAATTATTTTCCTCCTTCTCAATTATCGAATAATTAGCCTTGTTTTTTTCATTGTGCGACCAATTTACTGTCTTTACAGCAGGATGATTCTCGAAAAATTGAGCTAATTCGTATGCATTTTTTCGAATGGATTGAACTCTTGATTCCATTCCTGAAATTTGGAATGCAATTCTTTCCAAATCTTTCACGTACAATTTTTGCTGATAAGGTTTTAAATTAATAGAGTTGTTCTTTATCCAGTTGGAGTCGGGATTAGTAACAACACAGCCAGCCATCACATCAGCCATTCCCGATGCAAATTTAGTAAGACTCTCCACGGCAAAATCACAGTAAGGCAGATAATTCATATTCACGCATGTACCAATGGTGCCATCAACAATTAATGGGATATCAAGTTCACTTAAACGGGAATAAAGAAATGCTAAGTTGGGCGTGTGTAGAAACGGATTTGTGGGAATTTCAGTAAATACAGCTGCGATTCTTCCTTTGTTAGCTTCTATTATCGATAGTAATTCTTTTTCATCGTAAACAGATATTATTTCAAAATAAGATTCGCTGTATTTTTTTAGAATATTTATGGTGTCGGAGTACAGCCAACCGTACTGAATCAGAATAGTTGCATTTTTTTCTTTCTGAATCTTATTTATGCCTTCAAAAATAGAGTATATGGCATTCATTCCACTCGAAAACAGCTCAATGTTCTTATTGTCCTTAAGTTGGAATTGTTTTTGAAGTTCTTTTTTTACATGCTCTTCCGGCTGATCAGAAAACAATTCTTCTTTTTGTGGATTGTTTACGAGCTTTAAATTAAGTAGGAGATCTTCTAGTTGTCTGGAAAAGACTTTGTATCCAGTGTGTTGAATAAAGTCACAGATCTTTTTATAGATTTTATTTTTTGAATCAACAACTAGTGCAAAAATTCCGTTTAGCTCATATTTTTCTAAATCAAGATCAAAAAAGTTAATTACGAGTTGGCAAGAAGATTTTGAAGGAAATAGAAGTAGTGATTTTTCTTTGCTAATTGAGAAATGGGTTTTAAAATGATCAATAAGCATAGTCTCGTATGGATGACAAAAAAAGCGTGGATAACCTGTTTCCATACAATTCCGCCAGTTATTCTTATTTTCTTCATAGGAATATACATCCTGAATAGTTGGAAGACTAACAGAAATGGCGTGAACATTGTTGGGTGGAATGGATTTTCCGCAAGCTATATTTCGGTACGGGTTTTCTGTCATGTTTTTTGCTGTTGAATTATTTAAGTGCATTTTCTAAATCTTCAAGAAGATCATCGATGTGTTCCAAGCCAATGGACAATCGAACGGTTGATGGGAAGATACCAATCGCCAATAAATCCTCTTCAGAAAAAGATGCATGACTAATTTTAGCTGGAATTTCAATTCGGGAATCAGCGGTTCCGAACGAGGCTTTTTCTCCAAACCAACGAGTTGAGGCCACCAATTTCTCGGCAGTTTTTACATCTTGAAGATGAACGGTTAGCACGCCTGGGAAAATTTTCATTTGAGATTTAGCCAGCTCGTGTTGCGGATGATTTTTGGAGCCAGGGTAAACAAGCTTTTTTACTTTTGAGTGTTTCTCCAAATATGCAGCAACCTGAATCGCACTCTGCTCGTGATGCTTTAGTCGCAAGGGCAGAGTAGGGACTCCCAGTGAGATGAGAAAAACATCAAAAGGATTTTGCGATCGACCTTCCGCATTGGCAAAGTAGGCCACCTTTTCACCATCTTCTTCCGATTTTGATACCAATGCACCCGCTACAGTACTTCCATGTCCTGAAATGTACTTTGTTGCACTGAAAACAGAAAAATCAGCTCCTAAATCGAGTGGTTTTTGAGAAGCAAATGTGGCGAGGCTGTTATCCACCGCAAACTTGCTTCCGTTGCTTTTGGCTAGCTTTGCTAATTCTCTTAAATCAATAATTTTCATTCCCGGATTGGTGGGAGATTCACAAAGAACCAAATCAAAGTTTTCTGTTTCTAATAAGTTTTGAATTTTTAAAAGATCCGTAAAATCAGCAAAGAAAACTTCTACATTGTATTTGTCTTTGTAAACTTGTAAAAGTCGGTAAGTGCCGCCATAACAATCCTTTTCGACCAGAATTTTACTATTTGCTCGTAATGTTGTTTCAAAAAGCAGAGCAATTGCGCCTATCCCGGTATGTGTGCATGAACAAGTTGCTCCATTTTCAGCTTTTGCAAAAACCGTTTCCAAAGCATCTCTGGTTGGATTATCTGAACGGGTATAGTCGTATATTTTCGATCCCGATTGTTTTTTTAGGTCAAAGGTAGCTGTTTGATAAATGGGTAGGTGCGACGCTCCGTATGGATCGTGTACGCCACCTTCCTCAGCCAAATGGGCAAGAAGAGTTTCAATATGCATTCGCGAAAAATTGATTAAATAGTTGTGCTCCTTGTGTAAATTAACTTGCTGGTTCTATTGTGGTTATGCAAATTAGTAAAGAAGTTTACTACAAATTTAGTTTTTTGAGCGAAGAAATAAGTAATAAAACCGAAAAAGGAGACAGGGAAGTCTTTAATTTTGATGAAGACAAAAAAAAGAGCCTGTCAAAATAGACTGGATAATTGTCATTCTGAGCGAAGCCGAAGAATCGGCATTATTAAATATGAGATATTTTGTCCCGATTGTTATTGGGATCAACATGACATTTAAATATTGAAAACTTCCTTTTTAGACAGGTTCTTTTGTGTTATTCGGTGATTTTTATTGTGTAAGTTGCACAAAATGTTTTTTCCGGATCGAGAGATTGAATAATTTCTTTTTCTGATAATTCCCGGTTTGAGTCATAACTGTCGGCAATACCAATCCAAGGCTCTATACAAACATAGGGTGCATTTGGTTTTGCCCATAAACCTAGATATGGAAAATCCTTAAAACTAACTTTCAATGAGAAATTTGAATTCTTATTCTTCAGTTCTACAAAGGATGATTTTAAATTCTTGAAAATTAGTGCATCTTTTGCGAAAAGATCAGGAGTAAGTTCAATTCGATCACTTTCATCTAAAATCAATTCTCCTTTTTCTCCAATTAGCCCGTTGTCAACAATCAGCCATGTATTAGCGGTTTCTTTTTGCTCAAATTTAAGATAATAATCGGTGTAGTTCTCATCATCTTTTAAAGGACAAGTAAAGGCAGGATGCCCACCCAGACAAAAGTATAGCTTGTTTTGATCTGTATTAATAACATCGTGTTTTACATGCAGCGTATTTCCTTTCAGGATGTAGTGAATATAGAATTCAAATTCGAAAGGGTAGAGTTTGCGTGTGTTTTCGTTTGATTTTAACACGAAACAAAGCTCATTTTCAGATTTGCTGTGTAATTTAATATCTTCATTATTGCGAATAAAGCCATGTTTGGTCATAGGATATTCAACATCATCATGAATAAAACCATCGTTTTTTAAACAACCAATAACAGGAAACAGGTTGGGTGCGTGGCTTCCCCATATTTCAGGATTTGCCTGCCACATAAATTCCTGATTTGTTGATAAGGATTTGATGCTGCAAAGTTCGGCTCCTTTTTCTTTTACTTCGATTTGAAATAAATTGTTTTGTATGCTGTATTTCATTTTGCTCGTGTAATTCGTGTGTTTGTAGTATAGAAAAAAAGGATTGTTTTATATCATCTCAATATCTTCCTTTTTCAGCCAACCTTCGTTTCCATCACTTAGCTGAATATTTCTCCAATCCTGCAGTTCACCTAATACCTTAACTTTTGTTCCTTCGTGCAATAAAAACAATTCGGTACCACTTTTATCCGGAGAGCCTTTTATGGTTACACTTGGGCTAACAATAATGGCATGCACCCGAATATTGATTTCATCTGTTTTTTTCGAAGCAAAAGAATAAGTCATTATTGAAATTGCAATAGCAAAAAAGGATAAAAAGAACCCAATTTTTTTCAATCCACTTTTATTACTGTACAAGTAAAAACTTGCAAAAACGAGTGCTGAAAAGAAGAATAGAATTGAAAAATAAGACCACCAATCAGCAGAAAAACTATTTCTAATTCCAGAAAACCATCTTTTTATAAATAGTTCCGGTAAAACTTCAAACTTGTCTAAAACGTGTTTACGGGCTAAGTCTAAATTGTAATGAATATCCTTATCATCAGGAGAGAGTAGTAAGGCTCGTTCGAAATTTAAGATTGCCGACGATATTTCGCCTGTTTTATAGTAGGCATTTCCCAGATTAAAATAAATTTCAGGAGCTTCCAGATGTGTATCTAATACAAACTCGTATGCTTGAATTGATTTCTCGTATTCTCCTTTTTTATACATTTCGTTGGCCTCCGAAATTGGGTTGATTTGAGCCCAAGCCTGAGTACTTAGAAATATGGCAAGTATAAATTGTAATGCTTTTTTCATCAGTTTATAATTTTCATGCAGTTGTCAGATGGAACTTACCATGATTAAATAATCATGCTCGTTTCATGTTTAATTCGATATTATACAACCACTAATCTATTTGATATTTTTCTCCAATTTGGTAATAGTATCCATACTTTTTTGATACAATTCATCCATTTCTGAAGATCCGGATGATGGAGAGTACTGTGCAAATTCGCAGGTGTCTAAAATACTAAGGAATTCATCATTTAGTTCTTGCTCAACGCCTTTGCTAAGCAATATTTCGGTAATGTTTTCTTTGTTCAGGTTCTCCAGGGGTAAACTCAATTTATCTGAAGTGTATCCCCAAATTGCTTTAAGAATTTCATTGTAAAATTGCTCCTTTTGTTTAGCCTTTAGGCTTCCCGAAGCTACCTTTAATCTTTTCATAGCAACACGGTTGGCACGTTTATTCTTTAGTTTTGCAGTATCCGCATTTTCTCTAATTCGCTTTCTGTTGAATACAAATGCTAAAATAAACAGGAAGAAAGGAATTGTATATATCAAATAGAAATTTGTCGTTCCAAAGAAAACTTCACCTTTAAGTTGAGGACTAAAATCATTGGTTTTAATAAAACGGATATCTTTTCCGAGAAATTTTACTTTCTCTTTGGAAAATGAGCTGATGATAGTTCCGGAACCATCACCTTCACCTTTGGCTACTTTAATCGTAAATTTTTTGGTAGAGCGTGTTCTAAATATTCTTGCTTTAGGATCGAAGAAACAAAAGTCGACCGCAGGAATCTCATATTCTCCGCCATGGCGGGGAATAATTAAGTATTCGAAGGTGGTTGAACCAGTCATTCCAGCTTCCGAGTTTTTTAAATTTTGAGAAGTTTTAGGATCATAAACTTCAAAATCCGCAGGGAAATTAAATTCCAAGGGTTTAATCAGCTTTAAGTTTCCGTTTCCTGCTACTTTTACCCGCATGGTAATTGCATCATTGGCTTTAACCGAATCTTTATCGATTGTTGTAGTCAATTTAAAATTTCCAACGGCACCATCAAAATTAGCTGGTTTGTTTGAAGGGAAATCTTTTACCCTTATTTTTATAGGTTTACTTCTTCTGGGAACCCTGATATCCTGATAATTGTCAAAGAAATCATCGAAAAACCCATTTCGTCTTTTTGCTTTGGCCTGACGAATAATCACTTCTAATTCAAAAGGATCAATAGTGATTTCTCCGGTATGTTGAGGAAAAAGAATTAATTTCCTGATGATTCCGGTATTGTAAATTGTTCCATTAATATTTTCTCTTTCCAACGTAATTTGACCTGGAGTTGGTACTTCCTGACTTAAAAATCCATCAAACGATGGGAATTTGGAATCGCCAAATCCGGCAATAGTAAGTCTTGTGTATACTTTGATTGTAGCAACAATGTGCTCGCCCATGTAAACACTCTTTCGATCTAATTTTACTTTAACAAATAAATTATTTTCAGTGATTTTCTGATTCGAAGAAGAGTTATTAGTTTGGTTTGAGCCTGAATTATGCGGGTTTTTATTCACTTTTACAACTTCAATACTAAGAGTATTGGATGTTTTAGTTTCATTACCTACCGAAATTATTGCGGGTTTGATATTAAATTTACCTTCCTTTTCGGCCAAAAGCACATAAGTGTATGAGTAGGAAGAGTTAGAAGTTACCTTTCCATTTATAATTTGGGTACTCATATTACTTGAGGTAGAAGGACCCATAAGAACCCTAAAGCCATCAAGAGCGGGAAGTTTAATGCTTTTTCCTTTCTTGTTTAAGGAATAAGTTAAACGAAATTGTTCGCCAAGTTCCACCACATTGGGTGCTGAGACAGTAAATTTAATTTTATCAGCAAATACCGATGTTGTAATTAAAATAACTGTAAATAAAGAGAGAAGTATTTTCTTCATCTGTATATAGTTGTGTTTCAGATGTTATAATTGTAAATAATAAGTCTGCTAATAGATTCGTACAAATTTACTGATTTATCATTTAGGAATAATCAATTTGATAAAATCAATTACCAATCCTTCTTGATTTTAGTACGTTTTGCTTTTTGAGCTTTCGCTTTTGCTTTTTGAACTTTTTCCTGAACTTTCTTTTCATCATTTTCCAGAGCTTTTAATAAACGATTAGCATCTTGTTTAGAAATTTTATTTTGCTGTTTTTCAGGTTCATCTTTCTTTTTATCCTGATCTCCAGGCTTGTTTTTTTGATCTTCCTGATCCTTTTTATCCTTGTCCTTTTTGTCTTGATCCTTTTTATCCTGGTCTTTCTTATCCTGATCTTTGTTCTTTTGATCCTTATTTTGATCTTGTTTCTTTTTTTCTTCTTCCTCTTTCTGCTTCATTCTTCGGGCATATTCCAAATTGTATTTGGTTTCTTTCGAATTTGGGAAATAACGCAGAGATTCTTTATAGGCCTCTATACTTTCATCAATTTTCCGATTCATTAAAAGAGTATTTCCAATATTGTGATAAATGTCTCCTAATTTCTTTGGATTCTGCTCTGTTACTGTTAAAGCCTGATATTGTTTCAATGCTTCATCGTATTTTTTTTGCTTGTACAAAGCATCTCCTAAGTTAAAACCAGCTTCAAACGAGTTGATTTTTTTATCAAGAGCTTTACGGTATTCTACCTCAGAGTTCTCATATTCATTTCCTTCAAAGAGTCCATTTCCTTTTCGGATGAATTTCCTCTCTTTTTGTGCCAATGCATCTAAACTAAAGAGGCAAAGTAAGCCAATGAATAATGCTG
The DNA here is from genome assembly GCA_016760525.1 of Labilibaculum sp. Taxonomy (GTDB): domain Bacteria; phylum Bacteroidota; class Bacteroidia; order Bacteroidales; family Marinifilaceae; genus Labilibaculum. The sequence goes on along the minus strand of JAESUW010000122.1, from coordinate 25,235 downwards.
TATATTTGCTCATAATAATCAGAATTGTGTTCTATTTCGATGGTTTAAACAAATTAATATCCTTTAAATGGCGGTTTTTACGTTCCAAAACTAGAAATTCAAGGAAGAGTAGCAGCAATCCAATCACAATAAATAATTGAAATTTTTCATCGTAGGCTGCATATACCCTTTGTTCTAATTCTGTTTTGCTCATCTTATTAATCTCATTAAAAAGAGCGTTTAAACCAGTCGTTGTATTGTTTGCAATTACAGGTTTTCCTCCTCCTGCACTTGCAATTTGTTCAATCATTTGCTGATCTAGTTTAGAAATTACAATATCACCGTTCTCATCTCTTCTGAAATCGCGAGAGCCAATGCTCACTGGTATTGGAGCACCTTCGGGCAGTCCCATTGCAATGGTGTGTACAATAATTCCCTGTTCTAAAGCCGATTTAGCTGCAGTAATTGCATCATCCTCATGGTTTTCTCCATCAGTAATAACGATTATTGCTTTGCTTGCTTCGCTGTCAGGAGTAAAGCTCTTGGTTGACAAGTTTATTGCCGCGCCAATTGCAGTTCCTTGAATGGGAACAATATCGGTACTAATTGATGATAGGAATAGTTTCGCCGAAGCGTAATCTGTTGTAATTGGTAATTGAGTATATGCTTCTCCTGCAAAAACGATCAATCCAATTTTATCATTATTCAATTTGTCGACCATTTTAGAAATGGCACGTTTTGCACGTTCCAAACGGTTTGGTTGTATATCTTGAGCCATCATTGAATTGGACACATCCAAAGCAATGATAATTTCGACACCTTTTCTTTTAATGGTTTGAAGTTTTGAACCAAATTGTGGTCCGGCAATACCAATAATGATAAAACTAAGTGCCAGCAATAGAATACCAAACTTGTAAAACGGTCGGGTAAAAGAAGCATAAGGCATCAGTTGAGAGATAATATTCATCTCTCCAAACTCAGCCAGGGCTTTCTGTTTCCTTGAATAACTGATCCAATATAAAATTCCAAGAATTGGAAGAATCAGAAATAAATATAGAAAGTCCGGATGATCAAAACGAAATTGATTCATTGTTAATGATTTTCTGTGTTCAATTAATATCAATTACGGAATGTTCCGCAATATTGAATTACGCAAAGTAATTTCCAAAAGTAAAAAGAGGGCCGCCAACAGAGCGAAAATTAAATATTCTTCACTTTTTGTACTGTATTGTTTTACCTCAATTTTACTCTTCTCTAACTTGTCAATTTGTTCGTAAATTGCTTTTAGTTTATTATTGTCGGTTGCCCTGAAGTATTGACCACCGGTCATCTCGGCAATTTGCCGCAATACTTCTTCGTCAATTTTTACAGGCATATTTCGCATGCTGATGCCAAAGGCCGTTTGAATAGGATAGGGAGCAGTTCCCATAGTTCCGATACCAATAGTATAAACTCTAATACCAAAGGTTTTTGCCAATTCGGCTGCCGTAATAGGAGCAATCTCACCTTGGTTGTTTACACCATCAGTTAAAAGAATTGCAACTTTCGATTTGGATTTACTATCCTTAAGTCGATTAACAGCATTGGCTAATCCAAGACCGATTGCAGTACCATCTTTAATCATTCCACTGTGAATGTCTTTGAATAAGTTGATTAAAACGGCATGATCGGTTGTTAAAGGGCATTGTGTGAAACTTTCGCCGCTAAAAATTACCAATCCTATTTTATCCTCTTGCCGGCCGGTAATAAAATTAACAGCTACTTCTTTAGCTGCTTCCAATCTATCAGGTTCAAAATCACGCGCAAGCATACTACTCGAAATATCAAGCGACATTACTATATCGATACCTTCAGTAGTAACGTTTTCCCAGTTATTACTTGATTGTGGCCGGGCAATAGCTGCAACTAAAAATACAATAGCTAAAACACGAAATACAAATAATGCATGTCGTAAGTAGTATTTGTATGTTCTGGCACTTGAATGAAAGCCTTTTAAAGTTGATACCTGAATACTTGCATGAGCATTTTTGTCCTTTAAAATGTACCACGCAATAAGTGGTATCAAAAGGATCAGCAAGTAAAAATATTCAGGATTTGCAAATTGTATAGAACTCATACTTTGTATTTTCAAAGTTTACTTTTCTTCCTTTTTAACCTCTTCCAATGCAGGAAGTTCTTCCTCTTTAGGAGGAGCTTCTTCTACAATGGTTGTCTCAATAATTTTGTAAGCAAATTTCAGGCTTAGTTCATTTTCATCCTGTAGTGGTGTATACTTAGCGAATTTGGCTAAATCTGCACGTTCCAGAACTTCCTTCAATTTAGCATGCCAATCGGAGTTTACATCAACCGAATTTACAGCTTTCAAAATTTCATCAGTTGTCGATTCTTGTGTCGATAGTTGAAAACGTTCATCCATATACAGTCGAATCGTATCAGATAATTCTGAATGAAATTGTTTTACTTTTCCAATTTCCCAAAGCCTTTGTTGTTTGATTTCATCTAGTTTACGCAAGGCAATAACATGAGCAGGTTCAGTAGGTTTAACTTTTCTAAATAAAGGTTGATTCTTCTTGCGCTTACGCAGATATAAAAGCAATAATACGATTAGTGCAGCAACAATCAATCCTCCAAATACCCAAGGTGCTATTTCTGTAAAAGCAATTGGTGTGTTAATTGGCATTATGATATCAAAATTAGCCTTACTGGTATCAATATCGAAAGTTTTTACTCCTAAAAAAAGAGTATCTGTTCTTATAATATTCAACAAATTTTCATCATGAATCTTGAATTCAAAAGGATTCATTTTATGAACACCATCATCAAAGGAAGTAATTAAAAAGTTTTTATTCACTTTTATAATTCCATTCTCAAGAGGGATTGTGTCCTGTAGAGATTGTTTAATAATCTCTACTCCGGAACCAATGCTATCCATAAAAACAGGAAACTCTATCCGAAGACCTTTTGGCTGTTCGACCGAAAGTAAAAGATTGATTTGGTCACCAATCATAATAACATTGGTGTCGAGCTGTGCGCTGTAGTTAATTCCTTTTTCTTCCTCTTGAGCTAAAGATGAGAAGGAGGAAAAAGCAACCCCAAATACAATTGCAAAGGCGAAAAGCACTTTTGCAATATATTTAGCAGGGATGTCAATTATATTTGTCATAGTTGTCTGCTTCTTAAAATTAGTGTCCTCTTCGTTTAAATAAGGCAATTAAAGACCTCACATAATCCTGATCTGTTCGAATGTTTGCTACATCTACGCCCGATTTTTTAAACATTTCTGTAACCAGCTTATCATTATTACGCCACCATTTGGCGTAGTTTTCTCTTACCTTTTTATTTGAAGTATCTATCCAACTGTATTCTCCTGTTTCGGCATCTTTAAGTTTTATCAAGCCAATTGAAGGAATCTCTTGTTCCCGTTTATCGAAAATTTTAAGCGCCACAACATCATGCTTTTTGTTGGCAATGGTTAAGGCATTTTCGAAATCATCATCAATAAAATCAGATATCAGGAAAGTGGTACACCGTTTTTTTATTACCTGAGTAAGGTAGCGCAATGCACTACTAATATCCGTATTTCGATGTTCCGGTTTGAAATCGATTAATTCACGAATAATTCTCAGAATATGGGACTTCCCCTTTTTAGGCGGGAAAAACTTTTCAATTTTATCTGAAAAGAAGATAAGCCCAATTTTGTCGTTGTTTTGAATGGCTGAAAAGGCCAAAACCGCAGCAATTTCTGTAATCTGATTTTTCTTTAATTTAGAGATGGTTCCAAATTCACGGGATCCACTCACATCAATCATCAGCATTACTGTCAACTCACGTTCTTCTTCAAAAAGTTTTACGTAAGGTTGATTGTAACGAGCCGTAACATTCCAGTCAATATTTCTGATATCATCGCCATATTGGTATTCCCGAACTTCGCTGAAAGTCATACCACGCCCTTTGAACGCAGAATGATACTCCCCGGCAAAAATATTTCGGGAAAGACCTTTGGTTTTGATCTCAATTTGCCTGACACGTTTTAATAATTCACTTGTTTCCATTTTGTAGAAATGAGATTTTAGATTTGAGATATGAGAAGGAGATCAAGATTATCCTCATTCACATATTTACTCATTCACTATTTAAGGAACTTCAATGGTATTCAGAATTTCACTAATGATGTTCTCGCTGGTGATATTGTTTGCCTCAGCTTCGTATGTTAATCCAATTCTGTGACGCAACACATCATGACAAACAGCACGAATATCTTCAGGAATTACATAACCTCTTCGCTTAATAAAAGCATAGGCTTTAGCTGCTAATGCCAAACTAATACTGGCACGAGGAGATCCACCAAATGCGATCATATCTTTGAATTGATCCAATCCGTAATCGGAAGGGAAACGAGTTGCAAAAATGATGTCGACAATATATTTTTCAATTTTTTCATCCATGTAAACATCTTTCACTACGTCTCGTGCTTTGTTGATGTCCTCAGTTGTTAAGATTTGACTTGCTTTTGGAAATACTTTTAAAAGATTCTGACGCATAATTATTCGCTCGTCCTCTTTCTTCGGGTAATTAATTACCACTTTAAGCATAAAACGGTCAACCTGTGCCTCTGGTAAAGGATAAGTACCTTCCTGTTCAATTGGATTCTGAGTTGCCATTACCAGGAATGGTTCTTCTAATTTATAAGTGGTGTCGCCAATGGTAATTTGTCGTTCCTGCATGGCTTCCAATAAAGCGGCCTGAACTTTAGCAGGAGCACGGTTAATCTCATCTGCAAGAATAAAGTTGGCGAAAAGGGGGCCTTTTTTTACTACAAATTCTTCTTTTTTCTGAGAGTAAATCATGGTACCTAACAAATCGGCAGGTAACAAGTCAGGAGTAAACTGAATACGACTAAATTTAGCCTCTATGGTAGTTGCAAGTGTGCTGATTGCAAGTGTTTTTGCTAGTCCGGGAACACCTTCTAATAATATATGACCATTTGAAAGTAATCCGATCAATAAGCTTTCAACAAGGTGCTTTTGACCAACAATAACTTTGTTCATTTCCATAGAAATCATATCCACAAAGGAACTTTCTCTTTGGATACGTTCATTTAGTTCTTTGATATCAACTGTTTGGATCATTAGAAATATATTTAATTACTTGAAATATTTACATAAAAAGAATCTGGGTTTTCAAAAAACCTTTACAAAGATAAACGTTTGAGCGTTTTATGAAAATGCTGACCCGTTAAAAATTGTTAATGATTTAGTAAGAAGATATTATGGTGAATATTTTTCTTGAAGTGTGTTCGAAATTACGTTTTTGATTCGGAAGTTCAAAAGAAATAGGCACAAGTTGATATGAATTATTTACTTTTGTGAAGAATCCAGTGATCACAGAGTTTTTATAATAATTTTTGAATTGAAGAAACGATATTTTATACGCTTAAGTTATAAAGGTAGTAACTATCATGGTTGGCAAATTCAGCCGAATGCTATTACCGTTCAGGAAGAGCTAAATAAGGCTTTATCTACTATTTTAAATCAGACTATAAATGTAGTCGGTTGTGGTAGAACTGATACGGGAGTTCATGCATGTGATTTTATGGCTCATTTCGAGCTGGGTGAAAGCTTTCCGTCTGATTGCGAAAAATTGGCTTTTAAGTTGAATCGCTTTTTGCCGCATGACATTGCCATTATTGATGTGTTTAGAGTAAAATTGGATGCGCATACACGTTTCGATGCTATTTCGAGAACATACGATTATAAGATTACCAAGTATAAAAATCCGTTTCGTATGGAGTCTCACTGGAAAATTCAATATAAATTGGATGTTTTTGCGATGAACGAGGCCTCCAAAATTCTTTTGGAGTATATTGATTTTACAAGCTTTAGTAAGTTGCATACAGATGTGAAAACCAACAACTGCAAAATATCGAAAGCAGAATGGACTGAAACGGATGATGAATTGGTATTCACGATTAAGGCAGATCGATTTCTTCGCAATATGGTTCGTGCCATTGTTGGAACTTTGGTTGAAGTTGGTCGGGGAAAAATGGATTTGGATGGATTTCGACAGGTGATTGAAAGCAAGAATCGTTCAAATGCAGGTTCTTCTGTGCCTGGACATGGATTATTCCTCTCAAAAATTGAATATCCTGCTGATTTAAGAATTGAAGATGATTAACGAGCTGTTTGTATTTACTGATGGAAGTGCAAATCCACAATTAAAAATAGGATACGGAGCTTTTCTTGCTGTATCGTCTCTTCGTATTTCGTTGGAGGAAGCCAAGCATCTTGTGATCGTAAATCGTTTTGAAAATACTTCTTCTACAAAATTGGAATTGCAGACTTTATTGATTGCATTGAATGAAATAAAACCGGATAATTGTAAGGTAATTGTTTATACTGATTCTCAAAATATTATAGGTTTGCCAAAGAGGAGAGGGCGTTTTGAAAAAAATGACTATCGCTCCAAGAATGGCAAACTCATAGCCAACCAAAAATTATATCAGGAATTTTACCGGCTTACCGATACTTTAAAATGTGAATTTGTAAAAGTGAGCGGGCATAAAGTGTCTAGTCAGAAAAATGATATAGACAGGCTGTTTACCTTGGTTGACCGAGCTTCGAGAGCTACGTTGCGGACTCATGAGATCTAGGGATTGGTTACATTTTTCTTGTATTTGAGAGGAGAGAGTGTGGGGTATAAACAAAGACTACTCGGGGTGATCTTTGGTCTTGGCTAGTCTTCCAAAAAATGAGTAATGTTTCTAATTTTACCGACTAGAATGTGTGGTAGGTGAAGTAGCTGGTGGGAGTTTGCTTGATTAGGCTTTATTCATCAAAGTGTTTTTTTATTTTTAGTTACGGTAAATTTTAATCATATTTTTTACGAACTTAAACTATTTTTCCATGCCGACGATAGTATCATAGTTTTATTTGATTAGGATTTCCAGAATCAAGATAATTGACTAAATTTGCTGATAGAAGAACAAAATGAGTCAAGCTGATTACATAAAGGATATTGCAAGGTTTGGTCTTGAGAATGATCAAGATCAACTTTTGGAAGTATTGAGTAAATTGATAGAGCATTCACGGCAAACTAAAAAAGTGAACCTGGCTTTACAGTTACAATCGATACTAAAGGAAGGGTTACGCGCACAACAAACTAAGGGTTTAGCGACTGTAGGATCCAAAAAATATTATTTAAAAGAAGATGATCGTGCATTAAATGAATTGATCATTGAAAAACTCACTTCAGATTATTCTTTTGAAAATTTGGTTTGTTCTGCTGGCATCAAAGAGGAATTAACTTATTTCGTGCAAGAGCATCGTGATATTGAATTGCTAAACAAATTCGATTTACCTGTTTCAAACCGTATTCTTTTTCATGGCCCATCGGGTTGTGGAAAAACATTGGCTTCATACGTACTAGCCGGCGAGTTGGATATGATGATGTATGTGGTGAATTTAGGTGCCATTGTTTCTTCAAAATTGGGTGAAACCAGTAAGAATCTATCGAAATTATTCAGACAAGCGGCCAGTGAAAATTGCATTATTTTCTTCGATGAGTTTGATTCTATTGGTAAAGTAAGGGATTATAGTCAGGATCATGGCGAAATGAAACGTGTAGTTAACACTATTCTTCAGCTCTTTGATTATTTACCTCAGAATAGTATTGTTATTGCTGCGACCAATCAGATGCAAATGATTGATGAAGCTTTATTGCGCAGGTTTGACATGACGATTAATTTGGGTTTGCCAAGCAATTCTCAGATACAAGAGTTGATTGAAAAAACTTTGACTAAATCACCTTTTAAATTTCGTGCCAAAAAGGAACTGGCTGAAATTATTAAGTTATCCGAAGGATTATCCTTTTATTTGATTCAAAGATCAATCATAACAGCTATCAAAAGAACACTGTTTGGTTTAAAGGATGTAGAAAAACCTAATCTATACCTTGATTCTGCAATTTTAAAAGAGTTAATCTTAAAAGAAAAAGTCTAAACTTCTGCTTCGAGGTCTACTTCTGCTATTACTTCGAGGGTATTTATTGCATCAAGTTTATGGTAAAGATGTCCTGATAGGGTGTTGTTAACTTTTTTCTCCTCAATTCTTATTACTAATGAAAATGGATGTGGATTTAATTTAATTCGGTTTAATATTTCTGGATCTATATCTTTTTTACAGGTGCATCGAACCACAATATTCAACTCGTTTTTGATTTTGTTTAAATCTTTAATTCGAAATGGTATGTATAGTTTTTGGGTATTAGAAAACATTTTTGAACCAATTGGAGAATAGTCTTCTGACCAGGTTATTCCAGTTTTAAATTTACGGTTAGTGTTTGCTTCTTCCACACGGTTCTTTAGGTTTGGATCTCGATCTTTTTGTTGACTTGTGTAACCTGCGATTAAATCTATACTTTTTGATAAGTCATCATCAACAGGATTAAAAAATGCAAAGCTTATATGGATTGGATTATAGGCCAGGAAATTATTGAAAATTGGATCGAAACTATAGCATAAAGTTGCAGTAATGTTTGCAACTGATTTTTTTTCTTGATTTGAAAGCTTATTAAGATATTTCGGAATTTTTAAAATTAATCCCTTATGGCAATCGACTTTAATCGATTCTTCTACCACAAGAGTGGCAGAGTTTTCATTTGAATAGAGTGCTTTTGTTTGATCTGGTAAACCGTGACCGGTTAGGTATTTAAATAATCTGTCTTTACTAATAATTCGCGATAATTTGTTTCTCTCGGAGTTGTTTAGTTCTTCTATTGACTTTTTAAATTCCTCTCTTGCAAAATCATCTTTTATATTAATAATAGGTTCATCCAGAAAGTTCGAGTTATAAGATAATCCCGCCGAATTAATTAAGAGAGCCTTTATGGATTGAGCTTTTAACTCTGGATATTTATTCAAGATACGAGCAGCAATATTTGCAACCAATGGTGCGGCATTACTGGTACCATGTGATAATTCTGTTAATTGACCAGCTCTTGTTGAAAGAACTTCCATGCCTGCTAAACTTGCAATCGCATCACCTCCAGGAGCTACCAAATCAGGTTTAAAAAAGTTTTTATTCATAAGAGACTGCGAAAGGAATACACCATTTACCTTTTCAGCGAAATTCAAATGAAATTTCTTCGAGTAATAAGCAGGTAATTCTTTGGCATACGTTAAATCACTTTCATTATCATTTAGATTTTCAGCTATTGCTCCAACAGCGATATTGTTATATGATTCTGACGGTGAATGTATATTAGTTCCAACACAACAATGTTGTTCCGACTCCTTATATGGATTAAAAAAATGATTGGGATAATCATGTAAGCTATTCGGATTATCTCTCATATATTCTATATCATCTGGACTCAAATTGCCTGTTGCTATAATGAATAAGATATCTAGTTCAAATGACAATTTATCAAGAAGAAAAGCTTGTTTAGATACAGTTTCATTATATAACTTGCAATTAGAATCAGTAATTGATAAGTTGAAAATACGAACTCCAATCGCATTGGCTTCTCTTATTACTTTCTCAAAATCAATAAGGCTATAGTTTCCGTTTGAATTTTCTAAGACCTTAATTGGAACAAGTTTTATTGGAGAATGAAAATTATTTGTTTCGTTTTCATAGTATTCTGTTCCCAATGCGGCTAACATAGCAATACCTGTTCCATGACCTTCATTATCCAGGATGGGTAATGGATTATCAACGCTGGTAATGTCGTATTGCAAGTTTTCTATAATGTTCCGTAGAGGTGAATTTTGCTGAATTCCTGTATCAATTATTCCTACTAACGTTGTATTTTCAATTGGGAATATTTCAAAATCGGGTCTTCTTTTTTGCCAACCATATCGATTAGGACCTGTTTTGTAGGTGTGACTTTGAACTTTGTATATTACATCAAAGTTGTCGACAATTTGTTTGTTTAATTCTTCAGTCGTGTTTTTTAAGACTAAAAGTGAATAATCAAGTTTAATTTCATAATCAAATTCAATTCTTAACAACTTTTCTTGTCTAAGGAATTCATTTAGAGCTTTTTCTATATTGTCTGATTTATTTGGGAGCTCAGTATTGCTAATGATTTCAGCAATAGCTTCTTCATTGCGTGTAAATTCAAGTATTCTATCAGAACTTAGTAATTCAAATCGATCAATGTGAACTAATAAATAATAATCTGTCTGAAGGGGATTAAAATTGGCTTCTGTGTCAATAAAGAATCTAATATGTTCTTTAAATATTTCAAATGCATTTTCATCTACAATTGCACAAAGGACAACCTTATTAAAATATTCAAATTTAACAGCAGATAAACCATAGGTGGTTCTGAATTTTTTTTGAAGATTAGCATTGAATACACCATGAGTGTATAATTTTACGTAATCAATATGCGCTGGAATATCGATTGTTCGATTCTGATGCCTTTCTAAAATATGTCTATTAAAACTTCGAAGGTTGTTTCGTAACGTTTTTTTCTTGGATTCATAGGGTTTTATCTCAATTTCTTCTTCCTCTTCATCATTTTTCTTCTTCGATACAACCATTCCTCTTTTAGGAAACCTTTCAATTGTTCGTATTTGGTTTTTTAGTAGTAAATGTGGTTTATTGTTATCTGCCATGGTCGTTAGACTTTGGGGAATTTTTTATACTGCGTTTCCAAAGTTATGAAAGGTACGCAGATTAACAAAAGATACCTGCAGTAAAGTTTATTTTTTAGAAAAAGAAAATATGTAAGCCTTTGTGTTTTGTATGAATAGCTAGGGAAGGAGCTTGTTTTTTTCGAAATGCCCAAAAAGCTTTATGGGCACATGAAATTTAAACTTATCTTTCGTCCGTTTTTTTAATCATTTTTAGAGTGAAGCCTCCAAGAATCAATATGATTAGTGCCATTACTGCCCACAGCCATTTTTCATTTGCAAAAAGTGGTTCTGTTTTGGGTGATTCTTTTTTCCTTAGGCTTTCTTCATCGCCTAAGCCAAGCGTACTTATTGATTTTGGTACATTCTCGGTAAAACGAGTGATGTCGTAATTCGGTTTTCGTATGTGCTCGTTTCCGTAGCATAAGAAATATTTGGCTGGTTTCGAAAACCGAACCAATAATTCATATATGGAGCCTTGTACTTTAATGTCACGAATCGTTAATGCTTCATTATCGTAGTTTTTAATGATAACTTTTACATGTTGAACGCTTGTGTTGCTGAAGGTAAATTCATTTTTTTCGATCGAGTTTAATGTGCCTGTAGTAAGAGTTTGGTAATTGTATTTCCAACCAAGATCTGTTTTGGTACTGTCGGTAACATACTGAATGCGAATTGGCCGGTAGAAATCAAATGAATCATTGATGTTGATTGTAAGATTATTGATCAGAACAGGTGAGCCCAGATCAATATCAACTTCGGTTTGTTGAAGTATTTTGTTTTCCTGTGTATTTATTTTTCTTGTTTTGTAAGCTCTTGATTTTCCTTTCACAATCTCTTTCAGAGATAATTGAGCACTTTCGAACTTCGGTTTTTCCTCGTTGCGGATTACTATTCTATAAAACGAATAATTTGCAATTGGAAAATTAAGTTTTGTAAACTGATAGTCTGTATGCTTATTATTAATGGATAGTATTCGGTAATCCTCGATAAGAGTATACCAGTTTTGTTGATTTTGACTTCCTTCAAGAGTAATTTTCCAATCGAAATTTTGCTGTTCGAAATTTAATTGAATTTGATTAATTGAATTTGATGTGGGAAGCTTAAATGTGAAGTAATGGTCATTTTTATTTCGCGACTGATTCAATAATTTGAAATCAACATCTGTATTTTTGCTTACATCTTCGGTAGAATGAAGAATGTACGGCGCCTCAATTGTGTCGTTTTGCTCAGAAATTCCAATTATTCTTACATCTTGCAGTTGGGAGGAAAGCTTAGCAATAATTTCATTCGATAATTCGAGTTTGTGCCATTGATCGGTTATACCAATAATTTCTCTTTTATACTTGAAATTATTTTTCTGTGCATAGGAATTGCTACCTATAAAAAGGAGTAGGAAAAAACAGAACTTAATTTTCATGAGAATTGGTTTAATAGTATGGCTGGTCGAAACCAGCCAAAATAGTGATGTGTTAAATTTATACTTCTTCTTCAGAGATATTACTCTTGTATTTGTTGTACAGGAATGATATGATTAAAAGAAGTATTCCTAATGAAACAAACACAATGGTTTTTGCAATTGTACTCAAATGAGAGATGTCGTAAAAGAATAGTTTAGCTAATGTTAATGCAAACAAACCTATTGCACCAATTCGTATGTGTTTTTTGTTTTTCCAAATGCCATAAGCAATTAGGAGTAGGGAATATGAGCCCCAAAGTATGCTTAGTCCAAGCTTGTAGGATTGTGTTGATCCGCTTATGTCCATCCAGTTAAGCAATTCACTGCTAAGTATCCATAAAATAGAAGTAGTTAATAAGAACTCAAAAGCTTTTTTATATTTTCTGGTGTTAAATTCCTTATTAATATGCAGGTAAATGGCTGTAAGGGATAAGCCGGCAAAAGCCAATGCCACGTATCTTATAATGATATTGAAAGATCCGCGATGATAATATTCGGACAAAGTTTGATTGATATAGCTTTCTCGTAATTCACTGAGTGAATACAAACCTTGGGTTAAAAATATGATAAGAGTAATTGTGCTTAATACAATACTTGCAAAGCCCAGTTTTTTGTTTTTCAATTTCTTGATATTCACAAAAGAAAGAATAGAGAAAAACAGTAAAGAATAATTAATAATCCAAATTGTTTTAAACTCTTTTAAGTCGTAATTTTTATAGTAGTTCGAGTAATCTTCACCGATTGCCTGAATGCTTATTGCCGAATCCTTAATTATCTGATTCCAATAGTTTCCAATTTCCAATTGGAAAGAATAGTACAATGTAAACACAAGAATTGCGGGGATTGTATAGGATAATATTCGTGTGATTTTAATCCAGGAACCAAATGAGCTTGGATATTTCGAATTATTATTCAACCTGTTGATGAGTCCAAAAGACGCAACAAAGAGTATCGAGCTTAGAAAATTAACATTCAGAAAAAGAGTGATTTTTGTTTCCGGATCTTCCACAATGTAGGTGTTATACAATGTGGTCCAATCTTGCAAAATACTAAAGAACGCAAGTACCATTAAGGGGTAAGACATGGCTTCGTAAATGGAAACTTTTTTCGTTCTTCCGATCCAAAAGAGTAGAGCCGCTTCACTTACCCACAATAAAGTTACCCAATTTCCGTCTAACTGAATAGGAAAGGCAATGGTTATAAATATGAGAACTAAACCTGATATCAAATAGAAAATATTCTTATCGGCAAGTTTTTGTTTGTAGATGATTATACTTACGATACTGTGAATTATCGCATTAATAAGGGTAAATAATCCTAATAAATGTTCTCCTGTATCGTGAAGAGATAAGATGGAGTATCCCAAGCCAAAAAAGATAAAAGAATTGGATATGAGCAGCAGAGAATTGCCTTTGTTGAATTTTTCCTTTCGAACTAATTTATAGGCTAGAAATAGTAAATAAAAGATTGCAAAAAATACGATTAGAAAAATACTTCCTATCACTAAGTGTTCGCTTGTTTCGTATTTATCACTGAACCAAGAATAGAAGATCAACCAAGTGAGAGAAAAGGATGTGTAGTGCAATTCTTTCCAGTATTTCTTAAATGCGATAATTAGAATACCCAGATTAATAATTGTCATGTAAGTAAAGAGTACGACTACTTTTCCGGAACCGTCACTTAACAGGAAGGGAACCGCATATGCACCAACCAAACCGATATGTGCAATTACTTGTTTGTTGTAGTTGATTGCTGCAATAATTGTGAATACAGTTAAGATCAGCATGAGGATAAAAGCAATTACCTGCGGAAATAATCCGTAAAAATCATAGGCCATAAAGGTGATGAAATATAGGATTGCTATGGCTCCACTAACCAGAACGGCGCTAAAGCTTTCATATTTTCGCTTTAATTTTATTCCGAAACCCAATAGTCCAATTCCAGTTAAATAAGCCAGAATTATTCTGGTTAATGGACTTATAAGATCGTTGTCAATAGAGTATTTTGCACCAATTGCCACTCCAATAATGGTAATTGCAATACCAATTTTATTAATCAGATTTTCACCAATAAATTTCTCAATATCAGATTTTGCTTTCGGAGCTTTCGGAGCTTTCTTTGCTTTCGGAGGTGTTGCAGCTATTGCACTTGTCGTTTCAAGTTTGTGTTCTTCCTGTTTTATTGGGGACGCTATATTTTTTAGGTCATCAAGAAGAGCTTCATTCAAAATTTCAGTTTTGTTTTCTTCAGCCAGAGGTTTTGCTTCGGTATTTTTTAAGCGAATTATTTCATGTCGTAATTCACTAATCTCATTCGATAGAGCTTCTTGTTTTTCCCACAGATTTTCTTGTATCTCGAAGAGCTGATTAATTTTGTCCTTATTGTCTGACATATGATCTACTTCCTAAGTAACTGTAAATAAAATTCCTGGTTGATTTGTTAATATCCAAAATTGGAAATCAGAAAACTCTGGTTTCTCTAATAAAAGGAATTGTTTGCTTTAGCTTGTGAATTTATAAAAAGCATTCTAGCAAACAAAATACATCATTACGTAAATTGGGAATCTGAAACTCTATTTGACTATAATTTCAAATTTATTGAATAGATCTTAATGTGTTTCGAATTAAATATCAATTTGGCTGAACTGGAATTGTGAGCTGTTAACAGGAGTTTCAGACTATTGAATGAAGGTATTAGTACGCCGAATTTTAAATTATTATTTTTTGATTCGAAAGAGGAATTATTTATTCCAGATTTCCCAGTTTTTTTCTGCTTGCAGGTGAAGCATTTTTAATCCGTTGTGTGTTTTAGCACCTTGCTCTGCACCTTTTTTCATGAAAAGAGTCTCTGCAGGATTGTAAACTACATCATATAAAAAATGATCTTTTGTGAGCTGTTCGTACGGAATATCCGGACAGGCATCATCTTTAGGAAAGGTTCCCAAAGGAGTACAGTTCACAATCAAGTGGTAATTGCTCATTAGTTCCGGGGAAAGCATTTCATAGCTTATGCATTTGTGGGAAGCAGTTCTGGATACGAATTGGTATTCAATTCCCATTTCTTCCAAACCTGTGGCTACAGCTTTCGAAACTCCCCCTGTTCCAAGAATTAATGCTTTTGGTTTCGTTTCACTAAGAAAAATACGCAGCGATTCGGTAAATCCATGAATATCTGTATTGTAGCCAACCAGTTTTATTTGTTTGTTTTCACGGATAATATGAACGGAATTAACAGCACCAATTCTTTCAGCTAGTGGATCAATTTCATCTAAAAATTGAATTACATCTTGTTTGTATGGAATGGTAACACAGAATCCTTTTAAATCGGCTTGTTGCTCCAATACGTTCGTAAAATCCTGAATGCTCGAAAGTTCAAAATTTAAAAAAGAAGCATCTATGTTTTCTTCAGTAAACTTATCCGTAAAGTATTTTTTTGAAAAAGAATGCCCCAATGGGAAACCAATAATTCCGAATGTATCCATTTTATTTTGTTTTTGATTCAGGTGAGAATTTTTCCATCATCCAAATTAGCAGAAATCCGGCAATGGCCAAAAGAATTGCAAACATCAATTGTGACTCTTGGCCAATGATCTTATCAAAAGCAGTAGGTAGAATATTTTCCTGAAGCAGAGGTTTTTCTACACCATGTCTGTCAATAAATGTTGAGACTGTATTTTTCCAGGGCCATACTTTATTCAAAGATCCAATCATGAATCCGGCAAGCAAGCCAATAGTCATGTTGTGGTATTTCTTCAAAAGCCAGCTAAGTAAGTTTGAAAAACTCAAAAGTCCAACAACTGCACCAGCACCAACAACAGCAATAACATCTAATTTAAAAGTGCTTACTGCATTCAGTATGTACTCGTATTTTCCCAGTAAAAGTAAAATGAAAGCTCCGGATATTCCAGGTAAAATCATAGCACAAATTGCTAATGCTCCCGAAAGAAATAGAAACCAATAGGAGGTAGGTGTTTCTGCAGGAGTGATCACTGTTACCATATAGGCGATCCCTACACCAATAATCATGGCAATAATAGTGCGTAATTTCCACTCCGTAATTTTACGGGCAATTACAATAGCCGAGGCAACAATTAATCCAAAGAAGAACGACCAGATTAAAATCGGTTGTTCGGCAAGAAAATACTTAATCAGTTTTGCCAGAGATAAAAAACTTAAGAAGATTCCGAATAGTAAGGTTAACAGAAAATTTCCGTTAATTGATTGCCAGAATTCCTTCAGTTTAAATTGAAAGAGAAGTTTAGCAGCACTTCCATTAATGGACTTAAGGCTGTTGATTAATTCCTCGTAAATGCCAGTGATAAAGGCAATTGTTCCACCTGAAACTCCAGGTACAACATCGGCGGCTCCCATTCCAATTCCTTTTAAGGCAATAAGAAGGTAGTCTTTTATTTTTCTGGGCATAGTATATTTTGTTGAGATCGCTTTGCCTGATTCAAATTCAATTATAAATTTGTTTGAATCAATTTAGTAAAGTGTGTGTTTTCTTTTAATTCAGGAAATTGAATAAAGATATCATTTATGTTCTCCGAATCGATATCAATTGCTTTACGAATGTAGTGCTCAGAAGCACTAATATCACCTGTTATTGCGTAATAAGCAGCTAAATTGCTTAGTAATTGCGGACAATTTGGCGTTTGGCTAAGACTTTCCAATAATACATCAATAGCCGTTTCTTCATTTTCATTCTGATGATAATATTCGGCAAGAGTAATTGGATAGGTGGTGTCGAAAGGATCAAGATCAATAGCTTCTCTAAATGCCTGAACGGCTTTTTGAGGAGAATTGGCTCTTGCATAAGCTGATCCTAAGGCAAACCAATAATCAGAATTCGTATCATCCAATTTTTTCGCTTTTTCAAGATAAACCAAACATTCATCTATTTTATCCTGATACAGGAGTACCAGACCCATTCCGAACCAAGGATCGGCTAAATCCTCATCAGCTTTAATAGCTGTTTCGTAGTTGATTAATGCTTGTTCGTGTTCCCCCATTTTTTCAAAACATTCTCCAATGTATGAATAGGTCGAAGCATGATTATCATCAAACTCAAGGTATTCCGTGTAGCATTTAACAGCATCTTCAAAAAGTCCCTGATTAGCAAGGGCATTGGCTTTATTAAAATAAGCCTTGCTGTGTTGGTCGTTTACAGCAAGAGTATATTCGTATGCTTCAACAGCTTTTGTAAAATTACCTAAACGGTTAAAAACGATACCTATGTTGTACCAGGCATTATCCGAGAAAGGGTTAAGCTCTAAAAATTGCTCGTAAGCAATAATACTTTGCTCATCATTGCCAATTCTCTCATAACAATATCCCAATTCAAAAAGAACTTCCGAATCTTCCTCATCCATTTCCAGGGCTTCTTCCAAATATTCAATGGCTGTGTCGTATTGAGCCAATTGCTCAAAAGCAAGTGCTATTCTGAAAAGTAAATCTTCACGATTCTCGAAGCTGATTTGTAAGGCTTCGTCAAACTGTTCCTTTGCAAGGTCGAATTTCCCTAAATGATTGTAGATGTTACCTTCGAGTAGTAGTATCTCCTTGTTGGTAGCTTCAATTTTTTGTATGCTTTTTAAAATAGCAAGCGCTTCAAGATGTTGCTCACGATCAACTAGAATCTGAGCTTTTTTAATTTGAAGAGAAATGGCACCCGGGTGCTGTCGATTAGCAATGTTCGAAACTTTAACCGCTTCTGGAAGATTGCTTTTCTCAATATAGTGATCAATGATGCTTTCAAATTCATGAACATCGAAATAGTAAAGCGTCTTAGCTTTAATCATTTCCTCGAACCGGCTTACCGAAGTAAGCGCATCATCATCAAGATAGTTTTCTGTATTATCTATCATCTATCAAATTAAAATGATTATTGCACTGCAAAAGTAGGATTAATTTTAAAATATTCAAGTTAGAATATATTAACAAAAGTTAATCCATTTTTTTGTCTTTCAAGTATATTCCTTAAAAATAAGCGGCCTTATTTAATGAGGCCGCTTGTTAATTATAAATTTCGATGTTCAATTCTTAATAAATCAAATACTGTTTTCACAGGATTAAAAGTAATTATTGGAACTTCCACAAATACAGAATTCCAATCTGACATTGCTCCATTCCACAATCCTGGTAATTCCATAGCTTTCAAATCGCTTCCGTTGTGTGATTTTAGAGAAATAAAACCAGTTTGTTTATCTATAAATTTAGGCAAATTGAATTTGTCACCTTTGTAATCTTTAATACCACAAATCAAATCCACAGGATTAAAGTGAGTTGCACGTTCAAAAATATTTGTTTGTCTAACGTCTTTTTTATCAATTTGCGATCCTTCAATAATTTGAAGTGAAACAGAACCATCGGAGTTTCTCGACCAGAAAGGTCCGCCTCCAGGTTCACCTTCGTTTTTAACCATACCACAGACACGAATAGGACGGTTAAATTTGGAGAACAGGTATTTCTTTAGTTTTTCAGGATCTTCAACTTTTAGGTTTGCAGGAGCTTTTGTGCAAAGTTTTTCTTCTAAAAAGGTGAGCATTTCGGTCAGTGTATCCTGCGAAATATTTTTATCCTCTTCAAGAATTTTTAAATAGTCGAAAAGAAATGATTGGCATTCTAACAGAATACCAGCTAAAACTTTTTTGAATTTGTAAGTTGTTTCCTTCAAACGATCCGGAACAACATTGTCTATATTTTTAATGAAAATAACATCAGCATTCAGCTCATTTAAATTTTCAATTAAAGCACCGTGACCACCCGGACGAAATAGAATTGTTCCATCTTCGTTTCGGAAAGGCTCATTATTTATATCAACTGCAATTGTGTCGGTTGATGATTTTTGTACAGAGTAAGCAACATTTAGTTTGCCGTTATATTTATCCTCGAATGTCGCTTTTGTTTTATTTAAACGGTCTTCGAATAATTCTTTGTGATCATCCGAAACAGTAAGGTGAATTTGAGCATCTCCTTTTACGTTTTTAGTATAATTAAGAGTCTCTACCAAATGCTCCTCAAAACTGGTTCTGGAATAATGCTTGTATCGGTGAAATTTTAGTAATCCTTTTGGAAGATTGGCATAGTTAAGACCTTTTCGTGTTAATAACATGGCTAGAATCTGCTTGAATTTATTCTTGTCAAGCATTTTTTCCAAATCCATTTTATTTTCGGTAATAATATTTCTAAGATCACCATAAAAAGCGAAATCATCAATTCTGTCAAAAAAGTTAAACATGGTTTCCGGTCCTTTGTTGCAAAGGAGTTTAAGGTATTCGTCTTCAGTGTCCTGATAGGTGTTCAGAAAATCGTATAATGATTTAAACATTCTGGTAGCAGCACCCGACGCAGGAACAAATTTTAGTAATGAAAGCTTCTTTGCATGTGCTGTAAATACTTCCTGATAAATTTCCTGTTCATCCTCCCCAATTTGTGAAATTCCGTCATCAATTGTGGCAGGCTTCTTCAATTTTATTTTAGGGAAACCGGTTTTGAAGTTGTTGAGTTGATCTTCAATGGTTTTAATATCAATGGCTTTGGCCTTGAATTGAGATTGATCTTGTTTTGAAAACATGTATTAAAGTTTTAATAAAGTGTTTGAGGCAATATAAAGAATACTTTCAATAAATGAAACGCTCTTTCTATTAAATAAAAAAAAATAGTTATGCAATGCATTGCGGATATTCATTAAACCAGTACAATAATATATAAAAAGATAGTTGTTTGTATTTTATCACTTTGTTTTCAAGGACCACCATCGATGTTAATTTATCTTGATGAATTCCAATTTATGCCTGTTAACTCAATAGAATCGATTTCTTTCGTATTTTTGTTCCAAAGAGGGAAAAGTATGACGGATAAGCAATTTCAGTGGGGGAACAATAAGAGGTATAATGATTTCCCAAGTTCATTTAAAAGAAGATTCTCAGAAAGAGTTCAAAAGATTTCTATAGATGCAGGCTTTACATGTCCTAACCGGGATGGGAGTAAAGGAGTTGGGGGTTGTACTTATTGTAATAATAATAGTTTTAATCCGGCCTATTGTAGTCCCAGAAAAACAATTACAGAGCAAATTTTTCTAGGTATTGATTTCTTCAACACTAAATACAAAGCGCAGCATTATCTTGCTTATTTTCAGGCTTATTCGAATACCTATGGTCCAATTGAGCACTTAAAGCAAATTTACGAAGAGGCTTTGTCTCATGAAAAAGTGATTGGCTTGGTAATAGGAACCAGACCCGATTGTGTTTCCGATTCTCTTTTAGTTTATTTGGAAGAATTGGCAAAAGAGTATTACATCAGTATTGAGTACGGAGTAGAATCTTTAAATAACAATGCTTTGGAATCGATAAATCGTGGGCACACCTATCAGGAAGCTGAGAAAACCATACTTAAAACTGCTAATCGTGGAATTCATATTGGTGCACACTTGGTAAACGGGCTCCCGTTCGATACTCCGCAAATGATGATTGAGCATGCTGTAAACTTGTGTAATTTGCCAATTGATACGCTTAAGATGCATCAGTTGCAAATTCTCAATAATACAACAATGGCCAAAGAATATGAGGTAGAGCCAGAGAAGTTTTACTTATTTGAAATGGAAGAATATTTGGATTTTGTTGTGGATGTGATTGAGAGGATAAACCCAAAAGTAAGCTTGGAGCGCTTTATTAATCAGGCACCCAAAGGTTGGTTGATAGCTCCGAAATGGGGCATTAAGAATTTCGAGTTTGTGGCTAAACTTGACAAAAAATTGGTTGAAAGGGACACTTGGCAAGGGAAATTATTTGAGGCAATTGTGTAATTAGCCGATAATCTCTTTAAGAACATTCTTCGCTTTTTTAAACCCTAATTTTTCTGATTTCTTAATGTCAGAAATAGCCGCTTCTTTATTGCCGTTTTTTAAATTTGCAATTCCTCTTGCAAAGTAAGCTCGTTTTAATTTTTTATCAATTTTTAGTGCTTTGTCGTAGTATTTTATCGCATTGGAATATTTTTCCAAACAATCTAAAGCAACAGCCTTATTGTAGTATACGCCGGAAGAGTTCAAGCCGTATTTAATAGATTGGCCATAGTCAGTAACGGCTCCGGCATAATCTTTCATGTAATACTTACAGATACCTCGAAAATGAAGTGCTTTTATGTTTCTGGGATTAATCGAAAGCAAGTGAGAATAATCTTTAATGGCTAACTGATAATTTTTCTGATTCTCAAATAGAATTGCTCTGTTCAAATATGCTTCTTCTTCGAACTTTTGTTTTGCAATTACAAAATTCAGGTCATTGATTGCCTCCCTGTTCTTATCAAGGAAAGAGTAGCAAATTGCTCTGTTGTAATAGGCAGGCAGATAGTTTTTATCTCCTTTTACAATTGTGGTGAGTTCTTTTATTGCTTCAGTGTATTTATGCTTCTCCATTAGTTCAATGGCGTTCTCATTTACCCTGTCTTCGTGTGATTTATTACATCCGAACATAACAAAAACGAGAACAATAAGCAATACAATCGTAGTAGTCTGTAAGTAAAATTTAGTCATGTAAATGTAGTTAAGAGTTGGCTCCCCTAATATACGCAAATAAATAAAAGAGGTTTTCAAACCTCCTAATATTGTTATAGAATGCTGTTTTTAGTTGTTTAACTATTTAAAAAGTTTGGTTAACATGTCTTTTTTGCCCATTTTAATTAATTCGGTTTTAATAGCTTCTCTATACTCTTTTTTGTACCAGAATAAGAATTTTTGCTGCGATAGTTTCTCTTTTTTATCCTTGGCAGTAAATACCTTTTTTAATGTGTATGGATGATAGCCAGAGTAGTAAATTACAGTTGCAACCGTCATAGGAGTTGGTGTAAAATCCTGTACCTGCTCTAATTTAAAGTCAAGTTCCTTCGTTTTTATAGCGAGGTCTGCCATATCAGCTCCGCGACTTCCCGGGTGACTAGAGATGAAATAAGGTATTAATTGTTGATTTAATCCTTCTTTTTTATTGATATCATCGAACAATGCCTTTAGCTTGTAAAATAAATTAAAAGATGGTTTTCTCATTATTTCTAATACATCATCAGAAGTGTGTTCAGGTGCAACTTTTAATCTTCCCGATACGTGATTTTTAATCAGTTCGGTTGCATACTCTTTATTCGATTGGTTGATTTTATCATCTTTTGTTTTATGAAGCATTAAGTCATAGCGAATCCCACTACCAATAAAAGATTTTTTTATTCCGGGAACCTTGTCTACCTTTTTGTAAATATCAAGCATCGCCTGATGGTTCGTATTTAGGTTTGGACAAATATTTGGATGTATGCAAGATGGTCTTCTACACGTTTTGCAGATGGATTCGAAAATACCTTTCATTTGATACATATTGGCCGAAGGACCTCCAAGATCAGATAAATATCCTTTGAAATCAGGCATTTTTGTAATGTTTTCTACCTCTTTCAGTATCGACTTTTCTGAGCGATTTGCAATGAATTTTCCTTGATGTGCAGAAATGGTACAAAACGAACAACCACCAAAACATCCCCGGTGCATGTTTACAGAGAATTTAATCATATCGAAAGCCGGGATTTTCTTGTTTTTATATCGAGGATGCGGCAATCGGGTATACGGTAAATCATAAATTTCATCCATTTCCTTTTCATTCATAACTGGATATGGGGGATTTACAATAATGCTTTGATCTTTATAGTCTTGAGTCAATTTTTTTGCCATCATGGCATTCGATTCCATTTCAATGTAACGGAAATTACTTGCGAATTTTTTTTTGTCATCCAGGCAATCTTCATGCGAATACAACTCCTGATCTTGCCATTGCTTTTTTGTTGGATAAGTTTCATCTTTTGAAACCAAGAATGACGTTTGTGGGATGTTGGTTAAAGAATAAAATGGAACTCCTTTTTTTGTTAACCGAACAATTTCCTTTAATGGCTTTTCTCCCATTCCATAAACCAATAAATCAGCCTTGCTTTCGCATAGTATACTTGGTTTTAGTTCATCTGCCCAGTAATCGTAATGAGTCAATCTTCTTAGTGATGCTTCTATTCCTCCAATTACGATGGGTGTGTCTGGATATAAATCTTTAAGAATTTGAGAATACACAATTGTCGGACGATCTGGTCGTTGTCCATGTCTTCCATCCGGGGTGTAAGCATCATCATGTCGCAATCTTCTGTTTGCAGTATAATGATTTACCATTGAATCCATATTGCCGGCAGTTACCGCAAAGAAAAGTCTGGGCTTACCTAATTTTTTAAAATCACGCAAGTCGTCGCGCCAGTTAGGCTGTGGTACAATAGCAACCTTAAGTCCTTCTTTTTCAAGAACTCTTCCAATAACAGAAGCACCAAATGATGGATGATCAATGTAGGCATCACCACTAAATAGAATTACATCTAAATCTTCCCAGTCTCTTTCTTTTACTTCCTTAGCGGATGTAGGAAGCCATTTATTTATGTGTAGTTTGTTGTTATCTGTCATATAAGCATTGTAATTACTGCAAAGATAGCATTATTTAAAAATATTTTAAAGAAGGATTTTTCATCGTTCGGATAAATAAAATAGATTCCAAACAATAATAAACTTATTTTGCTGTTCTATTTCGGCTGAGGAATGCATGCCTGGCGGTAAATGGCTTTGTGATATTGATAGCTTGGAGTATCTTTGTTTTACTAAATTAGAATGATGAATTATTTTTCATATCATACCCACACTCAATATTGTGATGGTAAAAGTACTGCAGAAGAATTGGTAGTAAGAGCTATTGAGCTTGGTCTTACCGCAATTGGATTTTCTTCGCATGCTCCATTGCCTAAAAAGGAAGCCTGGAGTATGTCATTGGATAGGCTGGAAGATTATATTGCCGAAGTGCAAGGCTTGAAACAAAAATATAAATCGCAGATACAGGTTTATGTGTCTCTTGAGATCGATTATATTCCAGGAGTTACAAGATCTTTTGACGAATTCAACAGCGAATCTAATTTAGATTACACGATTGGTTCAGTTCATTTGGTGAAAGCAAAGTCTGAATCGGAGTTTTGGTTATTCGCCGGGTCGGATACAAATTACATTCATGGTATTGAGGTTTTGTTTGATGGGGATGTGAAAAAGGCTGTGACTGCTTATTATCATCAAATAATTGAGATGATTGAATCTCAAAAGCCGGATGTAGTAGGGCATGTAGATAAGGTTAAAATTAACAATAAGGGCCGTTTCTTTTCGGAAGATGACAAATGGTATGTTGCTTTACTGGACAAAACAATTGAGGTGATTAAGAATTCGGGTACTATCGTTGAAGTTAATACCAGAGGGTTTTATAAGAATAAATCTGATTCTTTTTTTCCCGATGTTTATTTTCTGAAAGAATGTAAAAAAAAGGCAATACCAGTTACTATCAGCAGTGATGCGCATCACGTAGATGAATTAGTCTTAGGTTTCGATTCTGTTTGTAAGTTGCTTAAAACTATTGGGTTTGAATCAGTTTGTGTTTTTGCAGATGGAGGCTGGCATGATCAGCCTTTGTAATTAACAGTAATTATTGTTTTTTTAATCGAATATTGGACTGGAGTATTGATAAATAATACTATTTTTATGCAAATGAAAAGGTCTGCAACTTTTATTTTGATTGGTATATCTTAATGTTGTTGCCTTTTACGGGAAAAGAAATATTTTAAATGAAAAAACTATAGATATATACTAAGTCATTTTAAGGTTTGTTTGAGATACCAATTGATTTAGTTTGTTACTCCCGGGATTATTCGGGACAATCTTATAAGAAAGTATAATATATGAAGTTGGTTGATCCAAAAGATTTATTAAAAGCCAGTGAGAGTTTAAATTGGTTTGGAGGCGAAAGCTTTGCGAAGCTATTGATGTATATTCTTCGATTGAATAAATTAAATGATTTGTATTCTGCAAATTGTTACAAGGATGGAATTGAGTTTATAGATGCATTGCTCGATGATCTGGGGATTAAGTTCGAATTTGATGAGGAAGAATTAAAGCGAATACCTAAAGAAGGACCGTTTATTACGATATCAAATCACCCTTTTGGTGGTATCGATGGCCTAATTCTTATTAAGCTAATTTGTACGGTTCGTCCTGAGTTTAGGGTAATGGCTAATTTTTTGCTGAAAAAAATAGAGCCTATAAAAGATTATTTTTTGG
>JAESUW010000121.1 GCA_016760525.1 Labilibaculum sp. | reverse complement strand
TAATGTAGGAATTGAAATGCTATCCGGAACAGACGACACAGAATTAGAAGACAATAATTCATTTACTCCTCTGTTTGGAACCAATCATAAATTCAATGGTCATATGGATTATTTCTATGTGGGAAACCACGTTGGAAATGTAGGTCTTCAGGATATTTATTGTGGATTGAACTATGGGAAAAATCAGTGGTCTTTTGCTTCGGCTATTCATTTTTTTTCATCACAGGCTGATTTGTATAGTGGAACAGAGAAGCAGGATAAATATTTAGGTACTGAGGTAGATCTTTCTATTGCTTACAAATATTCCAGCAATGTATTATTTAAAGCAGGTTATTCTCATATGTTTGCTGCCGATTCAATGCAAGCACTAAAAGGTGGTGATAAAGATGAAACTCAGAACTGGGGATGGGTAATGCTTGTTTTTACTCCTGATTTCTTAAAAAAATAATGCCAAAAGCAAACCCTATATTTCAAAACTTTTGCTAATGAGAAAACTATTCAAATTTCTAACACCACCTCCACAATGGAAACTACCGGTTTTGGTGTCTCTGGGAATATTTGTTGGACTAGGTTTTTATGTGCTTTACCTGTCAAAGGCTGCATCGTACTTGTCCGATAATCCTGAGACTTGTGTGAACTGCCATGTTATGGCACCGCAATTTGCCACTTACCAGCATAGTTCCCATCGCGAAGTAGCTACTTGTAACGATTGTCATGTTCCGCATAATAATGTATTTAATAAGTATTATTTTAAGGCTAAAGATGGCTTGCGACATGCTAGTATGTTTGCCCTGCGAATGGAACCGGAAGTAATTTTTATTTTGGAGGAAGGCAAGAAGGTAGTTCACAACAATTGCATTCGTTGCCACAGTCGAACTTTAACTGATCCAAAACTAGCAGCACAGGTACCAAATCATGCCCATAATACACAAGATCGTGTATGCTGGGAGTGCCACAGAGAGGTGCCGCACGGAAGGGTAAATAGTCTGTCTAGTGTACCAAATGCCAGAGTTCCACTACCCGAAAGTCCTGTGCCGGATTGGTTACAAGAATATATGAAAGAATCAAAATTAGAAAACGAATAAAACCTAAATTAATAGCATATGAAACCAATACAAGAATCTATAGGTAAAAAACCAATATTGGGATGGTTGATCTTCCTGGTAACATTGGTGGTTGTATTCCTGCTTGGATTATTAGCTTCATCAATAATGGAACGTAGAGCTGAATCGGTATTTGTTTATACTCCTCAAGTAAAGTACGATCAGTGGGAGCCACGTAACGAAGTTTGGGGTGAAAATTTCCCAAGAGAATTTGAAACCTATTATGAAACAGAAGATACTACATTTCGCAGTAAATACAACGGCGGAGCTATGATCGACATGTTAGAAGTTGATCCTAGATTAGTTGTCCTTTGGGCGGGATATGGTTTCTCTAAGGACTATAACCAAGGTCGTGGTCACTATTATGCAATTGATGATCTTCAAAATTCATTACGAACAGGTGCTCCTAAAAATGATAAAGATGGTCCAATGCCAGCTACTTGTTGGACCTGTAAATCTCCTGATGTACCTCGTTTAATGAACGAAATAGGTGTTGCCGAATTCTACAAAGGAAAATGGGCAGGTAAAGGACACGAAATTGTAAATCCGATTGGATGTGCTGATTGTCACGATGCTGAAACCATGAACTTGAGAATTTCCCGTCCAGCTTTAATCGAAGCATTTGATCGTCAGGGAAAAGATATAAACAAAGCAACTCATCAGGAAATGCGTTCTTTAGTATGTGCTCAGTGTCACGTTGAGTATTACTTCGATAAGAAGCGTGTAGAAGGAGCTAATTATCTTACTTTACCTTGGGATAAAGGTATGTCTGTTGAGGCAATGGAAGAGTACTACGATGAGATTGGGTTTAAAGATTGGACTCATAAATTGAGTAGAGCTCCAATGTTGAAAGCTCAGCATCCGGGATATGAAATTTATATGAAAGGGATTCACGCCGATCGTGGTGTTTCTTGTGCTGACTGTCACATGCCTTACAAATCAGAAGGTGGACAGAAATTTACTGAT
The DNA here is from genome assembly GCA_016760525.1 of Labilibaculum sp. Lineage (GTDB taxonomy): Bacteria > Bacteroidota > Bacteroidia > Bacteroidales > Marinifilaceae > Labilibaculum. The sequence goes on along the minus strand of JAESUW010000121.1, from coordinate 48,802 downwards.
CACCATATTCAATCTCCATTAAATAACGTATCCAATTCTTGTCAGGTTTGTCACCGCGAGGAGACTGATAAATTGATTCAGAATGTATATACTCGTCAGGATCAGATTATCGGAAACCGTGATAAATTAGAAGAATTACTAGTTCGTGCTCATGTTGAGGCTAAGAAAGCTTGGGATTTAGGTGCTACAGAAGCAGAAATGAAGTCTGTATTAATGGATATTCGTCACGGACAATGGCGTTGGGATTATGCTGCAGCATCTCATGGTGGATCATTTCACGCTCCAACAGAGATCGGACGTGTAATTTCTACAGGTATCATTCGTGCTCAAGAGGCAAGAATTTCCTTAGTTCGAATATTTGCTAAGTACGGATTTCACGAAGAAGTTGCTTATCCGGATATCGCAACTAAAGCAAAAGCTCAGAAATTCATTGGTATCGATGTAGAGCAAATGAAGAAGGATAAAGAAGAATTTAAGAAAAACATTCTTCCTGAGTGGGAAAAGAAAGCGAAAAAGCGTGAAAGTACTTACGAAGTGAGAATGTAAGATAATATTTCATTCTAAATAGATGATTAATTTGATATGCCACTCAATTTGGGTGGCATATTTTTTTATATTGTAGATAATTAAAGAGTTTAATTTGATGTTCAAATTTGTTATGCTTTTAAACTATTTACCTAATCTGCCTAAATAAATATGAATAAAAACACAAAATCCTTATGGCAATCACCTTGGGGGTATTCCGAGAGCTTTTTGCTGACATTGGGATTACTCCTTATCGGATTTGCTCTTGAATTTACTGTTGGTAATGCTTCTTTTGGAACAATCGTATTTCCTTATAATTTGATTGCTGGTGGTGTGTATATATTTCTGATAGCTCTTGTTTATTTTCTAATAAGGAAAAAAACAGTTTTCAAATTTCTTTCAGGGATTCCCGCTTCAATAGGAGCAATTTCAGGTTTAAGCATTTTGGTGGTGATAATGGGTATCATTCCTCAAATTCCAATAGAAGAGAAAGGGATTGTAACAAGCTTAGGATTTAATAGATTGACAACTTCCATTCCATTTTTGTTCATCAATTTTTACTTGCTTTTTATTTTGGGAATGGTGGTTATTCGAAAGCTATTTCCTGTAAAATGGAAAAATTGGGGGTTTATATGCAGTCATTTAGGATTGTGGATTACAGTTTTTTCGGCAGGATTAGGTTCAGGAGATCTTCAGAGGCTTCGAATGGATTTAAATGAAAATCAAATAGAAGGAAGAGCTTACGATGACAAAGGGAACTATTTGGACTTGCCGTTGGCTATTAAACTGAATGATTTTAAAATTGAAGAATTTCATCCCAAATTAGCTATTGTCGATAACACAACGGGATCCCTTTACGAAGCTACGAAGCCTTCCATGATAATGATCGAAGATGATTTGATATGTCAGTTGCACGATTGGACGATTATTGTTGATGAGTTTTTTGTGACATCAGGTCGGATAGGTGACAGGTATTATTCGATTATTGATTTTGGTGCGGCTCCTGCGGCAAAGGTGAGAGTTATCTCACACACGAAGGATACCATTTCAGGTTGGATCAGTTGCGGTAGTTTTAATCGTCCCCATGAGTCTTTAAAGATTGATGAACGATTTTCTGTGCTGATGACTGTGCCTGAACCCAAAAGATTTTCATCAGAGGTTAGTATTTTTACTCCCGATGGACAAAAGCAAGAACAAACTCTGGAAGTGAATAAGTCGTTTACAGTAAACGGGTGGAAAATATATCAGTTAAGCTACGATGAAACAATGGGGATTTATTCCACAAAAAGCGTTGTAGAGGTGGTGAAAGATCCATGGCAAATATTTGTTTATATAGGTATTTTTATGATGATGATTGGTTCTGTTTATATGTTTTGGCGTGGCAGTAAAGTAAAGAATGAAGAAACACTCAATGGGATTTCAGGTTAAGATTGGCAGCTTTTTATAGATGTAGCATTTAAAATTTTAAGTGATGATATGGAATCATTTTTTATTGGCAGCAGGAATTAGTGCAAGTACATGGTTGTTGGCTGCGTTTATTCCCAAACGTGAACTGGTTAGAAACGGATTGGTTTTAACAGGTATCGCAAGTATTGCGATTTTTATAGGTTTTTTGTGGATAAGTTTAGGTCGACCACCATTACGCACCTTGGGAGAAACACGTTTGTGGTACGCCTTCTTTTTACCGATAATTGGGTTTTTAACTTATTGGCGCTGGCGTTACAATTGGATCCTGTACTACAGTCTGGCTTTGTCTTTGCTATTCCTTTTTATCAACTACATGCATCCCGAAAATTTTTCCAAAACATTAATGCCTGCATTGCAGAGTCCGTGGTTTGTGCCGCATGTAGTAGTCTATATTTTTGCTTATGCATTCTTGGCGGCATCATCCTTGGTAGCCATTCGGGGTTTGTATCAGGAATACAAAGGTCAGCTTCAACCCAAAATTATGCTGATGGCAGATAACCTGGTGTACTTGGGTTTTTCTTTCCTAACCTTAGGATTACTTTTTGGAGCTTTGTGGGCAAAAGAAGCTTGGGGACACTATTGGACATGGGATCCTAAAGAAACCTGGGCATTTATTACTTGGTTGGGTTATTTGGTTTACATTCACCGTCGTCACCAAATGCCATCAAAATTTAAATCTTCATTATGGATATTGGCTTTAGCCTTTGTTATTTTGCTGATCTGTTGGTTTGGAGTTAATTACCTGCCATCTGCACAATATAGTGTTCATACCTATAGTCAACAACCATAAGGTATATTAGAATACAAGAAAACGCCGTTTCAGATCGAAACGGCGCTTTGTAAATATATTTTTATATGTTTATTTTAATCCAGCAGGACCTTGATAGGTTGCATCTCCGAATCCAAGAATTGGGTAAAATATGAATGGCAAAAAGATCATTCCAACTGTAAATCCCTCACTTTTACCGTAACTTTTAGATAAGAGGTTAATGGCCCATACGAGAAATACAATATTGACTACTGGAAATAAGAAAAGGAGGAACCACCACCAAGGTTTCCCAACTATTTTTAAAGTAACGATACTACCGTATATTGGGATTAAACAAGCCCATCCAGGTTGATTTGCCTTGGTGTTAATTTTCCATGCGGAAACAACCATTAGTACGATAAATGCAAGATAAAAAATTACTGCGATATAAATCCCCATTGTTTTTTTGATTAAAATCCCTACTCATCTGGCTTTTCGGTTACGCCTCGTTTTTTTCGATGGTTTCTAATCTCCATCATTGTGTGAAATTATTGTCAGTGAATTATGCTAAAATAGCTTGTGAATATAATAATTATTTATGGACAATGCAAAAATGATAGATATTGTTCGGTATGTTTCTACAGCGATTAATTTGTAGTGATAATACTATGTGTTGAGGGGATTTCGAGATGCAAAAAACGCCGTTTCGATCTGAAACGGCGTTTTGTTTTATAATAAGTTCTGCTTAGGCTTCAATCTTATGAAGTACCATTTTCTTGGCAACTTCAATGGCTTTTTCTAATCCTTTAGGATCTTTACCACCAGCTGATGCAAAGAATGGCTGTCCGCCTCCGCCACCTTTAATTTCTTTGGCAGCTTCACGAATTATAGCTCCGGCATTCAAATCATACTCCTTAACCAAATCATCAGAAAACATGATGGTGATATTTGCTTTGCCACCCAAATCGGCACCTGCAATAAACACAAGGTTCTCAATTTCACCTTTTAATTGAAAAGCAATATCTTTTATATCATTTGCCGAATTTACATTCAGTATTTTACTGATAATATTTGCATTTTTGATTACTGAAATTTCACTTTTTAAGTGATTCTTAGTCAGTTTAAGTTGCTCTTTCAGGAAACTATCAAGACCTTTTTTCATCTCTGAGTTTTCCGATATTAAAGATTCAATGTTTTTAATCAGATTCTGATTTGATTTAAAGATGCGTTCAATATCCTTTAGAGTATTCAACTTATCGTTGATGAATTGTTCGGCCTTTACAGCTGTAATTGCTTCAACTCTTCTTACTCCGGCAGCAATTGCACTTTCCGATGTAATTTTAAAATAGCCAATCTGACCGGTAGCTTCCACGTGAGTTCCACCACAAAGCTCTACCGAATCATTAAATTTGATAACACGAACCAAATCACCATATTTCTCTCCAAACAAAGCCATTGCGCCAAGGTTAACCGCCTCGGCCATTGGTATATTGTTCTTTACTTCGATAGAAACATTTTCGCGGATTTTAGCATTCACGATTTTTTCAACTTTAGCAATTTCTTCTTCTGTTAGCTTTTGAAAGTGAGAGAAGTCGAAACGCAAATGATCAGGATTTACCAATGATCCTTTTTGCTCCACATGCTCGCCCAACACTTCACGAAGGGCGTGGTGCATTAAGTGAGTTGCAGTGTGGTTATTTGTAATCAGAGTTCTTTTACTTTCGCTAACCACAGCTTTAAATACTACAGTTGGATCTTTTGGTAATTCTTTTGCGAAATGAACAATTAAACCATGTTCTTTTTTTGTATCGATAATAGAGATTTTTTCTCCATTAGCCTCGATATATCCAGTATCTCCAACTTGCCCGCCACTTTCACCATAGAAAGGAGTGATGTTGAAAACCAATTGGAATTGATTTTTATCTTTCGAAGATATTTTACGGTAACGAGTAATTCTTACGTCAGTTGTCAAATAATCGTATCCAACAAATTCTTCTACATCATCTTTTAAAATTTCAACCCAATCACCGGTATCAACAGATGTTGCTGAACGGGAACGATTTTTCTGAGCTTCCATTTCTTCATTAAATTCTCTACGATTAATAACCAAATCGTTTTCTTTCAAAATCAATTCAGTTAAATCCAAAGGGAAACCATAAGTGTCATACAATTCAAAAGCCACCTTGCCTGAAACAACTTTGTAGTCTTCCGATTTAGTTTTATCAATAATTTGATCCAAAAGGCGAATTCCATTTTCAAGAGTCCGTAAGAAAGAGTTTTCCTCTTCCATAACCACCTTCTCAATTAAGTTTTGTTGCTTAATTAGTTCCGGGAAATGTTTTCCCATTACTTCAATAAGTACAGGGATTAAACGATACATAAATGGTTCCTTAAAGCCAAGGAAAGTATATCCGTAACGAACAGCTCTTCTTAGAATTCTTCTGATCACATAACCAGCTTTATTGTTTGAAGGCAATTGTCCGTCGGTAATGGCGAAAGCAATAGTTCTTATGTGGTCAGAAATAACTCTAAGAGCAATATCGATTTCCTCATTTTTACCATATTCCTTGGCGCTCATTTCTGCAATTGTCTGGATAATTGGCTGAAATATATCGGTGTCGTAATTTGATGTTTTCCCTTGTATAGCCATGCACAAACGTTCAAATCCCATACCTGTATCAACATGCTGATGAGGCAATGGTTCTAAAGAGCTATCAGCTTTACGATTGTATTGCATAAATACCAGATTCCATATTTCAATTACCTGAGGATGATCTTGATTTACCAAATCACGACCGGCAACCAACTTACGTTCTTCATCGCTTCGTAAGTCAACATGAATTTCGGAACAAGGGCCACAAGGACCTGTTTCACCCATTTCCCAGAAATTGTCCTTTTTATTTCCATTAATGATTTGCTCTACAGGAAGAAATTTCTCCCAAAATTTGGCCGCTTCATCATCACGATCCAATTTATCTTCTTCACTTCCTTCGAAAACAGAGGCGTACAATCTATCAGGCGACAGTTTAAATACTCCGGTAAGAAGTTCCCAAGCCCAATTAATTGCATCTTCCTTAAAGTAATCGCCAAATGACCAATTACCCAACATTTCAAACATGGTATGATGGTAGGTGTCATGACCAACTTCTTCCAAATCGTTGTGCTTTCCAGAAACGCGTAAACATTTTTGAGAGTTAGCAATTCGCTTATATTTAATCGGTGTATTACCAAGGAATATATCTTTAAACTGATTCATTCCTGCATTGGTGAATAGTAAAGTTGGATCATCTTTAATTACCATCGGTGCCGAAGAAGTAGTCTTATGTTGTTTTGAGGCAAAGAAATCCAAAAATGCCTGTCTGATTTCGTTAGAATTCATTTGTTACTGTATTTTGTATCAACGTGATTTGTATTCTTAGCTTGCAAAGTTAGATTATTTCCTTAATTTTGTTACTTATACCGAGAAAAAATTATGCTTTTTTCAGTAAAGTCCACATAAAAATATTACATGGCGAAGACTAAGTATCAGTTTAACCCAGAGTCTATTAGTTACGAAAAAGTAGAGGCTAATTTTAAGACGGGAATAATTAACGTTCTTAAACACATGGCTTCAAGTTCAGTACTTGCCATTGTTATGGTTGTGGTATTGTTCTATTTTTTCGGTTCTCCAAAAGAGAGATCTCTGATTCGTGAAAATCAACAACTAATTACTCAATATACCCGTCTTAATTCAGAATTGGTAAAGCTTCAAAACGTTTTAACTGATCTTGAGCAACGGGATGATAATATTTACCGGGTTATTTTTGAGGCCGAACCTATTCATTCAAACATCCGAAAAGCCGGGTATGGTGGTGTAAACCGATATCGTAATTTGGAGAATTTGGAAAATTCAGAATTGGTGATTTCTACCAATAAAAAGATAGATCGGATGGCTAAATCGATGTACGTTCAGACAAAATCTTACGATAGTGTAGAGGAGATGGTGAAGAACAAGTTTAAAATGCTTGCGTCTATTCCTGCTATTATGCCAATTGCAATTAAGGATTTTGGTCGGATTTCATCTGGTTATGGTTGGAGGATTCATCCAATTTATAAAACCCGTAAATTTCACGATGGAATGGATTTTAATGGAACCATTGGAACACCCATATATGCAACAGGTGATGGTGTTATAAGCTATAAAAATAAGGAAAGAGGATACGGGAAAAAAGTGGTTATTGATCATGGTTTTGGTTACAAAACAGTTTATGCTCACCTTGACGGATACAATGTTAAAAAAGGACAGAAGGTAAGACGTGGAGAGGTGATTGCTTTTCTGGGGAATACTGGCTCATCAACCGGACCTCATATACATTATGAAGTAAGAAAAAACAACAAGACTGTAGATCCGATCAACTATTACTTTAACGATTTAACAGCCGATGAATACGATAGTATGGTTGCTTATGCTGCTAACACTGGTCAGACAATGGATTAGTTCTATCGAAATAAAATAGAAAAACATAAAAAAGCGGCACGGAAAATATTTTTCCGTGCCATTTTATTTGTTACTTTAGGTAATGAATTGATTTAATTTGTTCATTTCTATATAATTAAAATTATAACATCAGTGCCTTACAAAGAGAAAAAAATCGAAAAACTATATTACGCCATAGGCGAAGTAGCTGATATGTTTCAGGTAAACACATCTTTGATTCGATTCTGGGAAAAGGAATTTGACATTATAAAACCAAAGAAGAATAAGAAAGGAAATCGATTTTTTACGCAAGTGGATATCGAAAATTTTCATTTGATATTTCATTTGGTAAAAGAACGGGGAATGACTCTTAAAGGAGCTCAGCTTAAACTGAAAGAAAATAAAGAGGATACCGAGAACAACTTTGCAGTTGTTACTCGCTTACAGGAAATCAAAGGTCTTCTTCTTGAAATAAAGGACAACTTGTAATCATTAAATTTTATTGAAATTGAAAGTAAGAGATATTGTTTCATCTATTGAGGAGATGGCTCCTTTGGCCTATCAGGAATCGTACGACAATGCCGGTTTGCTGATTGGCAGTTATGATTCTGATGTTGCTGGTGTTCTTATCTGTTTAGATGTGGTGGAAAGTGTGGTTGAAGAAGCCGTAAAAAAAGGAGCAAATTTAATAATTGCACACCATCCTATTGTTTTTAAAGGTTTAAAGCGCTTTAATGGGAATAACTATGTAGAAAGAACCGTAATTCTTGCCATTCAAAATAACATTGCAATTTATGCCGCACATACTAATTTAGATTCTGTAAAAGGCGGAGTTAGTGATCGTATTTGCGATTTGATTGGACTCCAAAACAGAAGAATCTTATCACCGGTTAGCGAAAATCTATATAAACTGGTAACTTTTGTTCCAAATGAATATGCTCAGAAAGTAAGAGATGCACTATTTGAAGCTGGCGCAGGAAGCATTGGGAATTATGATTCCTGTAGTTATTCTACTGAAGGAACAGGCAGTTTTAGAGGAGGCGAAAATACAAATGCATTTGTAGGTGAAAAAGGGAAATTGCATTTTGAACCCGAAGTTCGTATCGAGACTGTTTTTCCAAAGCATTTAAAGAGGAAAATAAGTACAGCTTTGATGAAAATCCACCCTTATGAAGAGCTTGCTTTTGATATCTATCAACTCAAGAATGACAACAATCAAGTTGGTTTAGGTATGATTGGAGAACTTTCGTCACCTGAAGAACCTCTGTTATTCCTAAAAAGAATAAAGGAAATCTTCGGATCAGAATGCATTAAATACACCGAAATAGGTAAGAAAGAAATTAAGACAGTTGCTGTATGTGGTGGGAGTGGAAGCTCATTGTTAGGTAGGGCTATCAGCCAAAAGGCTGATGTTTATGTGTCGGGAGATTTTAAATATCATGAGTTTTTTGATGCCGAAGGCAGGATAATAATTGCTGATATCGGACATTATGAAAGTGAACAATTTACGAGAGATATTTTTTATGAGATTGTTACGAAAAAATTCCCTAACTTTGCGGTTTATATTTCAGAGATAAATTCGAATCCAATAAATTATTTGTAAAACATATGACTACACAAGATCCAAAGGCTTCAGATTTTAAGGATATTTCAGTAGAAGAAAAATTACGCACAATGTACGAAATGCAATGTGTTGATTCTGAAGTAGACCAAATTAGAACGCTAAGAGGAGAGCTTCCGTTAGAAGTTCAGGATTTGGAAGACGAAATCGCTGGTCTTGATACTAGGATTGCCAACCTTAACAACGAAGTAAAAGATTTGGTTGAAACTGTTGCGAAGAAAAAACAAGAAATTAAAGAAGCAGGATTACTGATTAAAAAGTATGAAGCTCAACAAATGAATGTTCGTAACAATCGTGAATTTGATTCTATTTCAAAAGAAATTGAATTTCAAAATCTTGAAATTGAATTGTGCGAAAAGAGAATTAAGGAATTTGCTTCAGATATTGCCAACAAAAAAGCTGTAATTGAAAACTCAGACAAAGTTTTTGCTGATAGAAAAGTTGATTTAGAAGGTAAAAAAGGTGAGCTTGATGCAATTGTATCAGAAACACAAATCGAAGAAGAAAAGTTAGTTGATCAGTCAACTACTTTTAGAGGCAAAATAGAAGAGAGATTATTAACAGCTTATTCTCGAATTCGTTCAAATGCAAGAAATGGTTTAGCAGTTGTTACTGTTGAGCGTGATGCATGTGGTGGTTGTTTTAATAAGATTCCACCTCAGCGTCAAATGGATATTCGTTCTCGTAAGAAGATTATCGTTTGTGAGTACTGTGGACGTATTTTAGTAGATAAATACATTGTCGATTACGATAATAGCTTGGAAGAAGCGGATAAAATTATTGCTGCTGAAAAGCCAAAAAGAAGAACTCGTAAAAAAGAATAATACTATTCTTACTGTGATATTAAAAAAGCTGTCTTAATTTTTTGAGACAGCTTTTTTTGTGACGTATAATTTGGGGATGCTATTAAATAATCATCGATTTAATGTGAGATCTTACTTCTGCTTTTTATTACTTTTGATTTATATTGAAATGGAATTTGCCTTATGAATGTATCATTGTCCGGATTTGAAAAATTGAAAGAAGAGAGGGAATCTTTTTACATCTACTTTTCAGCACCTTCTTGTGGAGTATGTCAGGTGTTAGAACCCAAAATAAGGGATATGATGCAAAATAATTTCCCCGAGCTGAAAGCTTTTCATATCGATTCCTCCAGGCAACCGGAAATTAGTGCACAATTAGGCTTATACACTAATCCTGGTTTGTTGGTGTATTTGGAAGGAAAAGAATTTCTACGAAGAAGTCGATCCATAGGAATAACACAAGTAGAAGAAGATATTAAACGTGCTTATAACTTGCTTTTTAAGTAGAGAGACGCTAGATAGAGCGTCTCTGGTTATACTTCAAAGTTGGCTAATAAACTCCTGTGCGAAGCATTACTAAAGGACAAGCTTCCTCGGTTTCTATGCCTAAAGCATTTGCTTTACGATAGAAATCTGGATTTTCTGTTCCTGGAGGAAATAAAATTCTTTCCGGTTTTAAACCGATTATGTAATCGTAATACGATTCTTGATTTTTAGGAGACAGGTAAACTGCAACAGTTTTAACTTTACCTGCACACGGATAACCAATAGTAATCTCAACATCAGCAATTTTACCTTTTTTGTTGCCAACAGCAATGGTTTTAATATCGTGTTCGCGCAGCAAACGAACACATTGATTTGAATATCTTTCCTCTTTTAGGCTAGCACCAATAACAACTGTCTTTCTCATGATATAACGAATTAAGTATTTATATATCTATATACAACAAATATAGTAAAAGAGAGAAATTATCAAAGAGGAAAGCTTGATAATACTAAATTAATTACAGCATAAAAAAAACCTTCCTGAAATTACTTCACGGAAGGTTTTTAACTAATTAAAAACTATTGAGTGTTTTTATTTTTCGATTAAAACAGTGGCGTAAGCAGCAATACCATCTTCGGTACCTACAAAACCAAGTTTTTCGGTTGTTGTTGCTTTTATTGCTAAATCTTCCAAATCAATCTCCATTACATCCGAAAGTACTTTTTGCATTTCAGGAATTACGGGTTTTATTTTAGGTTGCTGCAAAGCAATTGTAGCATCAATATTTCCGATTGAAAATCCTTTTTCAGAGATTAACTTTACTGTTTTTTTTAATAAAATTTTACTATCGATATTCTTAAAATCACTAGATGTGTCAGGAAAATGATAACCAATGTCCCGCATGTTTGCGGCACCAAGAAGAGCATCGCAAATAGCATGAATTAAAACATCTCCATCCGAATGGGCAATGCATCCTTTACTATGTTTTAATTGGATGCCTCCCAGCCAGAATTCTTCTCCTTCGGCTAATTGATGAACATCGTAACCAAATCCTACTCTAATCTTCATCTTACTTTATAATTTTATCAATATTAGCAGTAAGTGTGAATCGTAATGTATTCTTTAAAGGGTTGTTTTGAGTAGAAGGAATTAAATAAGAAAAGTCCAAATCAAACATGTTTAGTTTTACACCTATACCAGCAGTAAAATATTTTCTATTTCCTTTTTCTTCGTGTTCGTAATAGTAACCTGTTCGCAAAGCAAATTGTTTTTGATACCAATACTCAATACCAAGCGACCATGTCATCTCTTTAAATTCTTCACTCATTCCACCCGGAGCGTCAGAGAAAGAACTGAAAATACCACTCATAACCGATTTGTTAGATGTTTGTCCTCCAACAATTACAGTTCCGTTATCTTCACCATCTTGAAGAGAACCATTTGTAGGAGTTGGAACCAATAATTTATTAAAATCGGCAGCAATGGTTAGTGAATTATACCTGTCCAATTCAAATTTAAGGGCTGAACCTAATCTAAGATTAGTAGGAATAAACTCTTTCTCATCATCGGTAGTATAACTTATTTTAGAACCGATGTTTGAAATATTAAGACCCCATGACCAAAGAATTTCTTTTCGGTTTCTCTTAAATTCTTTTTGATAGTAAACAGAAATATCTGCAGCAAATGCATTTCCTGCCTGTGTTTCAACACCTGCAACATATTGTGCTTGGGTAAGATCAGAACGAATGTATCTAAATGCAATAGCTCCGGATAAATTGTCAGTTAATCTTCTTGAATAAGCAATATCAAAAGCCCACTCATTTGGATTTCTTGAAACAGGTGTTGCATTTTCACTTTCTAAAAAAACGATTTCTCCCAAAGTAAAATAACGCAGGGATGAAGCGATCACCTGATTTTTATCCAAACGATAATATCCGGTTAAATAAGCCAGGCTCATGTCCTCAACCAATTCTCTTAACCACGGAGTATAAGAAGCCGCAACTCCATAATTGCCGTCGATCATTGCAAATTTGGCTGGATTCCAATGCATCGAATTAGCATCTGGTGATGTAGCTACACCAACATCTCCCATTGCACCAGCACGAGAGTCTGGAGTAATTGTTAGAAATGGAACGGCTGTTGAAATGTAATTAGCACCTGAAGTAGAGCTTTGTGCCCAACTGGTTTCCATGTTTGAAAATAGCAAAATGGACAAGAGGCTTGTGATTAGAGTTAGTTTGTAATTCATAATAGTATAATAGTTCGTTAAGGTTTTGTAAGTATTTGTTTTAAAATGTGTTATGTATGAGAAACTGCATCAAGTAAAGCGTTGAAAATATACGCTTTGTGAATTGATTTAGTTGCCACGTTACTAAAATCTAACGGACCATTTGAAATAATGGTCTGCAAATATATTCAATTAACTTATAATGTTTGAATTTATTATTTCAGGATGACTAATTTTTGAAATTTATTAACAACTTTTCCATCATCGGCTCTTACTTTTACACGATAAAAGTAAACTCCACGACCAATGGAATTGCCGAAATCATCTTTTCCATCCCAGGAAATTGGTCCAACTCTGTTCCCCGAAGAATTTACAGTAGTTTCTATCGTTTTAATTAATTTGCCCGATATGGTCATTATTTGAATCAAAATATCTAATTCGCGAGATGCTTGATTGTGTTCAAAGTAGAAGCCAGTGTTGGTTGTAAATGGGTTTGGATAGTTTAATACATGTTTTAGAATAAGATCGGCATTATCAGCAACAATAAACTCAAGCGTATTTTCTGATGAATTATTGACGTTGTCCCATACTTTAACATGAATTTCATGTTCACCGGTTTCTAATTCTGAAAGTTGGTAGCTAATCTTTCCTTTTTGATAATTATCCAGATCTGATTCATAGAAATCATTCAATTCGAAAGCCTGATCAGTTTTTTGATCCAAAACGGCAATAATATCATGACCAATAGAATTTCCAATAGTATTTATACCACTTGAATCTTGAATAATGGCCAGTAGCAGAGGTGAGGAGCTGGTCATTCCGCCTGGAGTAAATTGCTCATCATCCATATAAAGTTCAATTTGAGGGCCAATTTTATCATTATCCGCATTCGGATTTGTACCTCCAATCACAAGCTTGTTTGTGTATCCCGAAGCATCAGAGTTAATACTGTTTGCATAGTATGAAATTTTTCCATTTCCATACTGGTAGTTGATATCTTTGGGAACAAAAAAACTAAAGTTGAATTTTCCATTTGTAACACTGGCTTTTCCTTTAAAAATAACACTGTTTTGAGTGATGTATTCAAATGGATCTCCATCATTTCCGCGAGTAGATTTGCTTGTAGCTTTGTCATATACCGTTGGGTAAACAGTGCCTGAAAAATCATTTAGAATTTCACCGCTAGTTGTGATTATCTCACCCGAAATTTTAATTTTACTCAATGCTTTTAAGGTATCTGTTGGCTGACTGATATCTACATTATTTATTTGAAGTGTTTTGGCAGTATGTGCCGGATAATTTAGTCGAAGAGCCGGATCTCCAAGCAGAGTGAAATTTCTTTTGTTAATTCCATATCCGGTTTCATTCTTCGTTTTTCTCATAATATCGCCCAAGCGAAGATGATTTCCTTCTGAATCTTTATCAAATACATGATTGTAAAAATTTTGATTTAAGCTGAAGTTGGGTGAAGAGAAAACCAGGCGGGTTGTTGTGAACAGTCCAATGCCACCACCATTATCCCGAAGAAGAATCATTTCGCCTGATGATTGTTTTTTGTAATTATCAAAACGACTAAACTCACAGGTAGCTGTCATAAATAGGGGCAGTTTTGTCGGATTTTTCCAACTTAAGATATCGTCCAGCATCAGTATGTGCTCATGTGCAAATCCATTTTCATTTCCATGTCCAGTGTAATTTATTAGTAAACTTCCTTTGTTAACGCTTTCGCTGATTTCCATGTTAACATCTGGATACTCCTGTCCGGCCGAACTGGTAATTTGCTCATAATCATCAAGAAAAATTCGTTGTACTTTATATTGTGGATAATTAGTTTCCACTTGAACAGCTAATTTATTGGCATTTCTCATGTGGGTGTTATTGTCTTCATCGTCTCCAATAAAACAAATCATGCTTCTCCAATCTCCCCATTCCGAATTGTTGTAGTTTACTATTTTATTGGTTACGATTTGTGCTTCTTCGGCTGTGTTTACCGGAAAACGGCCAATACCAATATCTAGCATACCGTTGGCCTCACCTTCATCGTCGTCGAGTAGTCCAAAAAAATCATCTGTGACAAAAGATTGAGTTGGACTTAAAGAATTTTTCGATTGATAGGTAAGAATTTGGTTTGTGTTATTTTCCCGATTGGATTTATTGTCGAATGAGCCATCGCCAAAAAGTAAAAGGTATTTTGGCATATCCAACTCACTTGTCGACCGATCGTAAAACATTTTCACCAAATTACGAATAGCACTAACGTCAGGAGAGCCTGATGAAAATTCATTGTATATGTGCTCCTGATCAATAACGCTTACTTTAAGATTATCTTTTGTTTTGTGGAAATCGGCGATTTGGCCTGCGTAAGCTAAAAATTTGGAAGGACTAATAATAAGCATATCCGTTTGAGCTAAGCCATGCAGATTTTGATTTTGAATCGATCCAATAATACTTGGTGTTGGGAAATCACCACTTGGGTCACAAGCAACATATTCTCTCAAAATACTTGCATCAGCTATGAAAGAAGTTGTATTGCTGCTGTAATTTGCAGATATAGATTTTAAAGATTCCGGTGTAGTAATATCCCAAATTAGAATCTTATTATTCGTATTTTGAAGAGTAAACAGGGCATTGTTACCTGCTCCAATGCTTTTAGAATCTCTAAATGCCATTTGATTGCTGGTGAAAAGTAAATTTCGTCTGGCATTTACCCGAAGAAAGTTTAACCATCCTTTCGATGAGGGAGAACTTTTTTCATAGTCTAAACTTAATTTAAAATTTGCAGAAGAAGGTGTGAAATTAATGAATTTCTTTTCAATCTTCGATGCATAACTTGCTGTATAACTGCCCGTATTTACTGATGGCATTTCAACTTCACCAATGGTAGTTGCTCCCGAAAGCAGAGTGAATTTTGTCGCTGATGATGATCTGGCCACTAAATTTGTGCAAATTGAAATAGGTTCTCCGGTTTTCAGATTTGGGAAGGAGAAATTAAAAGAATATTTTGTTGTAACATCAAAGGTATTTCCTAACCATAGTCTGCCACTCTTCAGAAGATTGATTTCGTCTTTATCCAATACAGCATAATCATCAAAACCAGTTGCGCTTACATTCGAGGATGACAATGAGCTCACCGATGGAATGAGTGTTGGACTCCCCATATCAGAACTGAGGAAGTAGTAAGAGAAATTGGAATACAGATGATTTTCATGTTCAAATTCACCTGAGATTTCATTAAATCTCCATGATCTTGGTCCTTTTGCATAAAAGAGAATGAAGTCACTGGAATTGAACACACCATCACTTCCTTTATCCATGTAAATGGGATTATTGAGTAGATCATCAAGCTTATCTTCAGAATTCATTTTAGCAAGCATTCCACCACCCGAACCATAAACCCGGATATTTTCAGGATTGGAAATTCCCATATCTATTAATTGCGAATAAGTAATTTTATATACAGCTGTGGTGTCAATTGCAATTTTTATCCATTTTCCCGATTTAAGAACAGAACTATTTACGAAAGATTTGGTTTGGCTTACTGATTTTGCCTGACTTTTCCTCTTGAATCGCAATGAGAATCGGATGAGTTTCTCATATTGTCCTGTTAACTGATTTTTTCGAATAGGAATAAACAGAACTTGTTGATAGATCTGTTTTCGAATAACAACTGAGTGAATAGAAGGACTTATATCACTGGAAATGGTTTTATTTCGTAATATTTGCCTTTCAGTGGAACTTAACAATTTAAATTCCGTATCAAATAACTCAACTGTGAATATTTCATTGGTTGAACCTGTTAATTGAAGGTGTGAATATTCTGGTAACCAAGAGTTCTTCTCATTTAAAGATGCTCGTGTAAAATCCAGAGTATTGATTTTTTTACCATTAGGATAGACAATTGTACTTTCTCTCCAATCCAAGTTAATTGGCTTGGTCGTTTGTGAAAATGAACTAATACTAATAGTGAACAAGAATAATATTACCAGATAACGCATAAACAATTGCAGGTATTTTACATTTTAATTTAACTATTTGGCAATTTGTGTAATTGCAAGTATGCAAAATTAAGCAAAAGTTAAGACAAAGTAGAGAAAACAGATTAAGATAAAAGGAAGACTTTTAGTAAGAATTAAAGTTTATGTTTTTTTAAAATTTGTTTTGTATCAGACAGTTAGCTGTATAGAGATGTTTTGTGGATGGCGCAATATGCTGTTCCAGTTAATTTTATATCTAAATTATTTACTGAAAATGTTAAATGATTTTGTAAAAAAGTAAAATTAAATACAATAAACTCTGTACTCTTTTAGTTATATTTGTTGAGTTAAGTATTTTTGAGATAAACTACATTCAATCTATTATGAAATTAAGATCGAGCATTATTCTCTTTATTTTTGCAATTTCACTGATGGTTTTACCATCTTGTTCGAAAGTGAAAAGTATTGTTGGAAAAGGAGAAAAATCTAAAACCACAGGTTGGGCTTATAATGATCCTGAAAATGGAGGTTTTGAATATCATAGCGGTTTTCAGCAAGCAATCGGTCCTGGTCTGAAATTTGTTCAGGGAGGTACATTTACTATGGGAAGAACACAACAAGACGTGATGTACGATTGGAACAATGTTCCAAGAAGAGTTACAGTTCCTTCTTTTTATATTGATGAGTCTGAGGTTCGTAATGTTGATTATTTAGAATACTTACATTGGATTAAGAGAGTATTTGTTTCTTACCCGGAGGTTTATAGAAAAGCATTGCCAGATACTTTAGTTTGGCGTGATGAGTTGGCTTACAACGAGCCTTACGTAAATAATTACCTTCGTCATCCTGCATATGGAGAATATCCTGTAGTTGGTGTAAGTTGGGAACAAGCGGTAGACTTTTGCGAGTGGCGTACCGATCGTGTAAATGAAAGAATCCTTATTGAAAAAGGAATTTTAAATGATGATCCGACTCAACGCGATGAAAATAATTTCAATACAGAAGCATATTTAGCTGGTCAGTACGAAGGTGCTGTTAATAAAAATCTTACCGATTTAAATCCTGATAATGAAGAAAGATCGGTTCGTTGGAGTGATGGTATATTACTTCCTAAATATCGTCTTCCTTCTGAAGCAGAGTGGGAATATGCGGCCGCTGCTTTAATTGGAAATTCACAAGATGAAAGAATTACTGACCGTAAAATTTTTCCTTGGAATGGACATTGGGTTAGAAATGATCAGAAAAAAGTTCGTGGTCGGATGATGGCTAACTTTGCTCGTGGGCGTGGTGATTATATGGGAACTGCCGGGGCCTTAAATGATGGTGGAGATATAACAGTTCCGGTAAATTCATTCTGGCCAAACGATTTTGGTTTGTATTGTATGGCAGGTAATGTAAGCGAATGGGTTGCTGATGTTTATCGTCCTATGTCTCCGGAAGATATTTCGGAATTTAATCCTTACAGAGGAAATGTTTTTCAAACTGCTGTTCGCGATGAAGAAGGAAATATTGCTGAGAAAGATAGTTTAGGCAGACTTCGTTATAGAAATCAGAAAGATGAAGAATTAGTAGGTCGAGAGAACTACAAGACGGCCGATAATAGAAATTACCAGGATGGTGATGTTGAATCAAGTATTGTTTCTGATTATACCTGGAACAATCCAGAACATCAGACAGCAGGTTCAAGTCGTATGTATGTTCAGGGAAGAGGTCAGGATGGCAGCGATTTTAGTTCTATGGTAACCGATGACTCCAGAGTATACAAGGGTGGTTCGTGGAAGGATCGAGCTTTTTGGATGTCTCCTAGTGCTCGTCGATTCTTAAATCAGAAAGAAGCTCGTGATGATATTGGATTCAGATGTGCAATGTCTCATGTTGGAAGCCCTGAAAATTAAAAGACAAGGTAGATATTTTTAGATATTTTGAAACCCCATCTCTAAAGGATGGGGTTTTTTGTTGGAAATTGTTAATTTCGTTTGTTGAACTAAATCAGAATAAAACACAATGCAATTGTCAAATATTTATCTTCTATTTAAAGAACACCCAATTGTGGTAACAGATACCAGGAAGATCGTTCCCAATTCAATTTTCTTTGCCTTAAAAGGCGATAATTTTAATGGGAATAAATTTGCTTTAGCTGCAATAGAAAAGGGTTGTAAATATGCCATTATCGATGAAGATGAATATGCAATTGACGATCGCTTTATTTTGGTTGATGATGTTTTGTCGACACTTCAAGATTTAGCCGGAGAACACAGAAGACAACTAAATATTCCTATTCTTGCCATTACGGGAACTAATGGGAAAACCACTACGAAAGAGTTAATTCTAGAGGTTTTAAAACGAAAGTTTCGAACAGTGGCTACAATTGGAAATTTAAATAATCATATTGGAGTTCCTTTAACTCTGCTTTCGATGAATAAGGATACCGAGTTTGGAATTGTGGAAATGGGAGCAAATCATCCTGACGAGATTAAAAAATTGTGTGAAATTGCCGAGCCAAATTATGGAATAATTACGAATGTAGGGAAAGCGCACCTTGAGGGATTTGGATCTTTTGAAGGTGTGATAAAAACAAAGAAGGAATTGTTTGATTTCCTTTTTCAGAATGAAGGAAAGGTTTTTGTAAATGCTGATAATGATTACTTGGCAGAAATGTTGAATGATCAGGAAATTATTAGCTATGGAAATTCGGAAAAAGTATTTTCTAAGGCAAAATTTCTACAGGCAGAACCATATCTTGTTATTGAAATTAGATCGGCAATTGGGAAATTGTACATTAAAACTAAGTTGATAGGTGCATATAATTTTGAAAATGCATTGGCTGCTGTAACCGTGGGAAGGTACTTTAAGATTGATGAGATCGAAATAAAGCAAGCATTGGAGGAGTATGTGCCAAGCAATAACAGATCGCAATTGAAGAAAACTGAAAAAAACGTTTTATTTTTGGATGCTTACAATGCAAATCCAACCAGTATGAAGGCTGCAATTGAAAATTTTGCAGGTATGTCTCGAAAAAATAAAGTCATTATTTTAGGTGATATGTTGGAGTTGGGCTCTGATGCGCGCAAAGAACATTTGGATTTACTGCAATTGATTCAAGATCAGAATTTGCAAAATGTATTTTTGGTTGGTGATATCTTTACGGAAGTGAATTCGAACAAACAGTTTAAAACATTTAAGAGCACTTCCGACTTAATAGCAGAGCTTGAGAAGACAGAACTACTTAATCAGTATATTCTGATTAAGGGATCAAGAGGAATTCGTTTGGAACAGGTAATTGAAAAATTGTAACTATGGCTATTGCGTGGATTTATTTGATTATTGCGGGATTATTTGAAGCTGTTTGGGCAATTGGACTTAAATACGCTGAAGGCTTCACTAAACTTTGGCCTAGTGTGATTACTATTGTTGCGATGGCAATAAGTCTCTATTTTCTTGCATTGGCAATAAAAACATTACCTGTCGGTACTGCTTATGCAATATGGACAGGAATAGGTGCTTTCACAACAGCAATTTTAGGTGTTGTATTATTTAGTGAGCCAATTCACTTCTCCAGAATTTTCTTTTTAATTCTTCTTCTTGTATCAATTATTGGTCTTAAATTTACCGCGGTTAGCTAATTCGAATCTTTTTCTTTAGAAAGTAATGTCTGAGAAGTATCTTCTTTTTCTCAAGTAAAAATCAAAAACAATGCTGTTTTTATAAATTTCCTTGTGGTTAATTTTACTTACAAGAGGGACTAGCTTTTTCCTTTTTTGTCTCATTTTTGAAAGCATAGAGTAGTAAGAGAGATGAGCTTTAAATACAGCACTAAAATTTGAAAATTCTCCATTTACAAGAAATTTAAGAGCAGCCACACCATCCATTATCATTCTTTGCAGGAGAATAGTATAGAATTTTTTTTCAGGTAAATTTTTGTGCAGCATAAATAGATTGTTGCGGAAATTTAGGAATAGTTTTCGTGAACTGTGATTGGGTAGAGTAGCTCCGCCAACGTGATATACTGTTGACTTTGGTTCTGCTATTATCCTGTGTCCTTGATTTTTTATTCTCCAGCATAAATCAATTTCTTCCATGTGAGCAAAAAAGTCACCATCCAGTCCTCCTACGTTATTATAAATTTCGGATCGAATAAAAAGGGAAGCACCACTAGCCCAAAACACATCAGTTGCTGAGTTATATTGCTTTCTGTCTGTTTCGATAGTATCAAGAATTCTACCTCTGCAAAACGGGTATCCTAAATAATCTAAAAAGCCACCAGAAGCTCCTGCATATTCAAATTCTGTTTTGTTGTGAAAAGCTTTAATTTTTGGCTGAGCAGCAGCAATGCTTGGATCTTTTTCGAATTGATGATAAATAGGATCAAGCCAATTTTCTGTTACTTCAACATCTGAATTTAAAAGAACAAAATAAGTGTGTGAAAGTTGCTCTAACGATTTATTGTATCCATCTGCAAAACCGTAATTTTTATCCAGTTTAATAATTTGAAGATCAGGATAATTATTCTCTAAAAATGGGATGGAATCGTCACTTGAAGCATTATCTGCGATAATAATATCAGCCCATTCCCGTTTTGAGTGAGCAACAACCGAAGGAAGGAATTGCTCTAGTAAATTTTTCCCGTTCCAGTTTAGTATTACAATTCCAATTCTATTCATTTTATTCTTAGCGAAGTGTTACTGTTATTGTTGTAATTTTAATCTTCCTTTTTGTGCTTCCAGCGTTTATGTGACCAAAGCCAGTAAGCCGGATTTTCTTTAATAATATCTTCAAGAACACGAGTGTGCTTTTCGCTTATTTCGAATTCGGCGGTTTCTTTTGGATTGTCGAAAAGAGGAATAAGATCAACTTCATAGTAGCCTCTTTTTATTTTAGTCATTTTAATAAAAACAACGGCTTGATCCAGCTTTTTAGCAATTCGCTCGGTTCCAATCAAAACAGCAGTGTCCTGATTTAAAAACTTAGTCCAGTAGTTGATGCTGTTTTTCTTAGGTGTTTGGTCGCCAATTAAAACAGTTGCAGATAGTTTTTTTTCGTTACGATACTTAATCATGGTACGTAGCGTATCGTCTTTTGCAACAGGTATAGCACCAAAACGTTTTCTTATTTTAAGAAACATTTTGTCAAATACCTTGTTATGAAGTGGTTTGTATACTGGTAGGTAATTTGCATCTCTCCAAATCGCAAAAGAAGTTAACCATTCCCAATTTCCATAGTGCCCTAAAATCGTAATAACGTTTTTATTTTGTTCTGTGTATCTGTCAAATATCTCAGGATTAAGAAATTTACAGCGTTTTTTCATTTCCTCTTTACTGATTGTCCACAGTTTAATGGTCTCAATAAATGTATCGCAGAAATGACTGTAAAATTCTTTTCTAATACGATGAATTTCCTCTTCCGATTTTTCGGGAAAAGAATTGGTAAGGTTCTTTGTAACTACCTTTCTTCGATAACGAAGAATGTAGTAAACAAGGAAAAATACAATGTCAGAAAAAATATAAAGAACAGTAAAGGGAAGATAACTGATTAATCTAACCAATCCGTAGACGATATAGGACAGAAATTTTATCATTTAAATTAAGAATTTTGTAATATTCGCTGAAAGTACAAAAAAATCAACAGGTTTATTTAATCATGTATTTATTAACAATGCTTTTAAATTCGTCGTGAACGAAAGTATTACTGGCAATTATTTCTTTACCAAAAATGTAATCATTACCTCCTTTAAAATCACATACCTTACCACCGGCTTTCTTCACTAAAAATGATCCTGCCGCAACATCCCAAGCCTGAAGACTATATTCGTAAAAAGCTTCGAATCTACCACAAGCTACATATGCTAAATCGGTAGCAGCCGAACCAAGTCGACGAACACCGTGGGAATTAATTATGAAGTATTCCAGCGAGGCCATAAAGGCTTTTAATTGATCGTAATCGTAATATGGAAATCCTGTTGCAATTAAGCTCGAATCTACCGATTTGGCCTTTGAAACGGATATTGTTTTTCCATTTAAATAGGCTTCCGGTGCTCCTTTCCATGAATAAAAGCACTCATCAAGGCTAATTTCATATACTACACCCAAAACGATTTCATCGTATTCCTGCAAAGCAATACTAACAGCAAAAGGCGATAAACCATGAATATAGTTCGTTGTACCATCCAGCGGATCAATAATCCAGTTGTATTGCTCTGCCCGATAAGTTTCTGTTCCTTCTTCTGCTATAAATCCTGCATTGGACAGAATCAGCTTAAGCTCTGCAATAATCATTTCTTCTGCAGTTTTGTCAACATAGGTTACAAAATCATGTACTCCTTTAATTTCCACTACATCAGATTTGATTTTACTCTGTTGTTCTTTTATGAAGGTGCCAACTTTTCTGGCTATGTCGTTTGTTTTAAAACAAAGTTCTTTAAGATCGATCATGCTTTTATAATTTATTGGAGAATGGGTTTTAGGTTGAATCGTATTTTGTCAATAACAGAACCTGAAACATTGCCATTTGAATTTACTTCCTGCAAGTTAGTAAATGTTAGTTTGTTGCTAAGGTTTTGATCGTATGGAATTTCAACTTTTATGTAATTTTTTGTGAATCCATACATTTTACCATGATCATTATACGATTCAAAAAGAACCTCTTCTGTATTGCCTAAATTTTCCTGATAAAAGGCTCTTAGCTTTTTTTCTGAGAGGATTTGCAACATTTTAGCTCTTCTTTTTCTTTCGGGAACAGGAACAACTTCTTTTATTTCAAGAGCTTTTGTTCCTTGTCTTTCAGAGTAGGGAAACACATGAAGTTGACTAATGGGTAAATTTTTGATGAATAAATAGGCTTCTTCGAAATCCTGATCACTTTCCCCCCGGCTTCCTGCAATTACATCAACCCCAATAAATGCATCAGGCAGTAAGAATTTAATTTTCTCAACACGTTGTGCAAATAATTCTCTATTGTACCTTCTCTTCATTAATTTCAGCACTTTGTTGGAACCAGCTTGAAGTGGGATGTGAAAATGGTTAACGAATTTTTCTGACTGAGCTACAAAATCGATAATTTCGTTGCTTAGAAGGTTCGGTTCAATGGAAGAAATACGAAAACGGCTAATCCCTTTTACTTTTTCCAGTTCTTTTATTAAATCCAGAAATGTTTCGTTAGTACTTTGTCCAAAATCACCAATATTTACGCCGGTTAAAATGATTTCTTTAGCACCTTGCTGAGCCACTTTTTGGGCTTGTTGTACTGTTTCGTTTATGCTCATGTTTCGGCTGTTGCCACGCGCGAATGGAATGGTACAATAAGTGCAGTAATAATTGCATCCATCCTGAATTTTTAGAAAACAGCGGGTTCTGTCGCCCATTGAATAGGATGAATGGAAGTCTTTTACCGACTCAACTTCACATGGATGCAGTTCTCCGGTTCCTTTTTTCTCAAGATGGTCAATGTATTTATGGATATTGAATTTTTCGTTGGCTCCCAGAACCAGGTCTACACCAGAAATACCAATAATTTCATTAGGTTTTAATTGGGCATAGCAGCCAATAACGGCTACAAACGCGTTGGGATTTGTTTTTATTACTTTTTTTATAGCCTGTCTGCATTTTTTATCGGCATGATCCGTAACAGAACAAGTATTCAGAACATAAATATCAGCCTTCTCTGTGTGCTTAACTGTTTCGAAGCCCATTTCTTTAAATGAACGGCCTATTGTAGATGTTTCTGAAAAGTTAAGCTTGCACCCCAATGTGTAGAATGCAACTTTTTTACCTTGTAACATAGTTTCTTCCCTTCTTGCTGATGATTAGTTGGATGCTGATATTCAGTCTCTAACTAAAACAAATGAACTATTTCAAATTTAATTTGAAACAGTTCAAAATATACAAATTATTTAATGTGCAAATTTAGGAAAAAGAATTGCTTTTTTAACGAATTTAAAGGCTGTTCGAGCTATATTCCTTATATAATTGATGAATAATACCATCGGTAACACCAATTTTAGGTATATGTATTTTTTCTGCTTTTGCCCACTCCATGATACTGAGGAATATTGTAGCCGCAGGAATAATAACATCAGCACGATCAGGATTCATATCAAAATTAAGCATTAACTCTTTGTGAGAAAATTGCTTAAGGTTGTAGTAAATGCTTTTTAATTCTTGATAGGTTAAGGCCTTCTCCTGTTTTGGAATATTAGCAAGTTTAACCAATCTGTTAATGTTACCTCCAGATCCAATAATCTCAATATTTTTGCAATTAGGGCATACATCCAATAAGCATTCCTTTATTCGAATGAATTCTCCTTCAGGTACGCAATCCCGAAGAATCTTAATTGTTCCGACATTAAAAGAAGCTGAAAATTTACAAATCCCTTTCGAAAAAAGAGTTATCTCAGTGCTGCCTCCACCAACATCAACATATAGGTAATCTTTAGAAGGATCAAGAGTATCCGCAATTTTATTATCAAATATAATGCTTGCTTCTTCCTTTCCGTTGATAACGTCTATCTTAATACCAGATTCATTCTCAATTCGTTGAATGATTTCAGCACCGTTTGATGCTTCACGCATTGCAGAGGTTGCGCATGCTCGATAGGCCACAACCTCATGAACGTCCATTAGGTTACGGAATGCCTTCATGCTTTTAATTAATTTCTCGGCTTTATCTAAAGAAATAAATTTTTCGATAAAAGTATCTGCTCCTAAACGAATAGGAACTCTTACCAGAGATGATTTCTTAAAGTGAGCTTTACCACCTTCTTCAAGCACATTCATAAACAACAACCGGATGGCATTTGATCCGATATCTATGGCGGCAAATTTCAGTATTTTCATGAGAGGTATATTTAAATTTTCATTGAGAAAAAATAAGTCATATTAAAAGATCATTTATAGTTTTTCGATCTCTGCTAAATTCAGACTTGCATTCAAAATGTTTTTATTTATTTAATTTAAATGAAATTTTCCAGTATTGCAATTAATAGATTTAGAGAAGATTACTTGCTAATTCGGCAAGGTGACTTCTTTCTCCTTTTAATAAGTTAACATGTGCGAATATATCCTGTCCTTGCATTCTGTCTGACAGGTATGCTAATCCATTAGATTTCTTATCCAGGTAGGGTGAATCTATTTGTTCGATATCTCCTGTGAAAACCATTTTAGTTCCTTCTCCGGCACGCGTAATTATTGTTTTTATTTCATGAGGAGTGAGGTTTTGCGCTTCATCAACAATAAAGAAAGTATTGGAAAGACTTCTTCCTCTAATATAAGCTAAAGGTGTAATTTGCAGCCTTTCATCTTTTAACAGTTCGTCAATTTTAAGGTACTCTTTACTATGAACGTTAAATTTGTGTTTTATTACACTCAGGTTGTCGAATAAGGGTTGCATATAGGGACCAATTTTTTCTTTTGCATCACCAGGCAAATACCCAAGATCCTTGTTTGCCAGTGCGACAATTGGTCGAGCAAGAAAAATTTGATCGTACATATCTATTTGTTGCAGGGCAGTGGCCAATGCGAGTAATGTTTTACCTGTTCCGGCCCGGCCGGTTAATGCTACAAGGGAAATTTTGGGATCCAAAAGAGCATGCATAGAGAAAGTTTGCTCCGCATTCCGAGGAAAGATTCCATATGAATTGGGCTTTTCAACTCGAGATATTGTTTTTGTAATAGGATCGAAATGTGCAAGCGCACTAGATGAATTGTTTTTTAGAATAAAATACTCATGACCATTAATCGGTTTTTTGAATCCAAATTCTTCTTCCGGAATCCCTTCGTTAGTTTTATAAAGTGAAGAGATCTTTTCATCATCAAAATTTCCCAGAGTTGTAATTCCCAGGCTGATTATATCATCAAGATCTTTTACCTGATCATTTTTATAATCTTCAGCAGGAATACCTAATGATTTTGCTTTCATTCTAAGGTTGATGTCCTTAGAGATTAGAATCACTCTTTTCTTTTTATTTTGATTGTGCAGATATTCTGC
Organism: Labilibaculum sp.; assembly: GCA_016760525.1. Classification (GTDB taxonomy): domain Bacteria; phylum Bacteroidota; class Bacteroidia; order Bacteroidales; family Marinifilaceae; genus Labilibaculum. Next base: position 22,516 of record JAESUW010000121.1, on the reverse strand, counting down.
AATGGCAAGTATTCTGTGATCTGGGATATTGTCATGAAAGGAACTTTTCATTTGTGGTGAAAAGTCTTTTCCCGTTTCAACGGATAATTTCCCTAGTTTTTTACCCAACGGAACACCTGCCGTAAAGAGTAAATCACCAGAAATTCGGTCTAGCTCTCTGCTAAATTCCCGGGCATGGTAATTAATCTGGTCATTGCCTTTTTTAAACTTATCAAGTTCCTCAAGAACAGTTATTGGAATAACAACATCATTTTCTTCGAAATTATAAATGGAATTAAAATCATGAAGAATAACATTTGTGTCGAGAACGAAAATCTTTTTGAGTTTTGCCATAATCAATGATGTTAGAGGTTAATTTCGACAAGCATTAAATGCCGACATTTATATATCATAATTGTAATTTACTTATGTTTTAAATAGTAGACGTTTAGAAAGTCTGTTAAAATCACTTTGTTTTCTGAAATATGCTTCGTGTATATATTTAAACAGAAGTATTTAATAGTATTAATTTAGCAAAATTTGCAGGAAATTCAAGCTGTTAACACAAAATTTAAGAAATTTTATTCTTCTTTGTAAAATCTTCAAATTTACTAGCGTGTTGAATATGAATTATAAAGAAACTTTAAATTATATGTTTACTAAACTGCCTATGTATCAGCGTACAGGGAAGGCAGCTTACAAGGCTGATTTGGATACAACATTAGCTTTGGATGAATATTTTAATCATCCTCATGAAAAATTTAAATCGATTCATGTTGGGGGAACAAACGGCAAAGGATCAGTTTCACATACTATTGCATCGGTACTGCAAGCTGCAGGCTATAAAGTTGGTTTGTATACTTCTCCTCACTTGCGTGATTTTCGGGAGAGAATAAAGGTAAATGGTGAACTTGTTTCGGAAGATTATGTGGTTGATTTTATTGGGAAGCATCAATGCAAGTTTGAAGAGTTGAGTCCTTCTTTTTTTGAGATGACCGTTGCTATGGCTTTTGATTATTTTGCTGATCAGGAAGTTGATGTTGCAGTTGTGGAGGTGGGGCTGGGAGGAAGATTAGATTCAACTAATATTATTACGCCTTTGCTTTCTGTAATAACTAATATTAGTAAAGATCACACAGGTCTTTTAGGATCGGAACTCACACAAATAGCTGGCGAAAAGGCTGGAATTATAAAGGAAAGTGTTCCTGTGATTATTGGGGAAAAGCAGGAAGAATTAATTGATGTTTTTACGAGGATTGCTTCTGATAAAAATTCTGATTTACAGTTTTCTGAAGATCAGTATGAAATCATGTCATATGATATAGTTAATAGTAAACGTAATCTGGTTTTTAAAGCTTCTGATAATAATTCAAGAGTAAATTTATCTTGTGATTTATTGGGGAGTTATCAAGTTAAGAATATAAGAACTGCCCTGTGTGTATTTGATGAATTGATTAATCAAGCTTGGAATATTTCCGATAAATCTATTAAGCAGGGGATCTCTGAAATAGTTAAGAGAACTGGCTTGTTAGGACGCTGGCAAATAATTGGTAATGACCCTGATGTGATATGTGATACTGGTCATAATGTTGCTGGCATTAAAGAAATAATAATGCAAATTGAATCAATGGATTACAGAAATTTGCATATTGTTTTTGGTGTGGTTGATGATAAGGATATTAATGAGATTTTTGAATTAATGCCAAAGGCAGCGAGCTATTACTTCTGTTGTGCAAATATTCCCCGGGCATTGGATCCAAAAATTCTTGCTGCAAAGGCACAGGCATATGATTTGGTAGGGAATACATACCCATCAGTGAAAATAGCATTAGAGGCAGCGAAGGCAAATGCACAGGAAAATGATCTTGTTTTTTTGGGTGGCAGTACGTTTGTTGTTGCAGAAGTAGTGTAAACAAAACTATCTTTTTAATTGCTGTGGTAATTTTTTCTGTTTATATTTGCAGTCGTTAAGGGCGATTAGCTCAGTTGGTTCAGAGCACTTGGTTTACACCCAAGGGGTCATAGGTTCGAATCCTATATCGCCCACATTTACAAAGGATTAAAATGTTATTCTTTGCAGTGTTCCCAGCGCCATTTATTTAAAATTCGATTTGTATAACAAAAAAACTATTAAAGATTTTTTTCTTTAATAAAGAAAATGGTTGTTTTTGTTTTCATTTAAGGTGTAAGTAAGAAATTATGGTTCAAAGTTCTAAGAAAATTCAGGCTGTTCCTGAGCCAACTATTAGGCGTATGCCTTCATACTTGGCGTATGCTGAAGGTTTGTTCAGAAAGGGACAGCAGTTTGTTTCATCTACTCAGATTGCAAACTACATGAATATTGACCCTACGCAGGTTACAAAAGATTTATCCTATACAACTATTGTTGGGAAAACCAGAGTAGGTTATGAAGTTAAAGCATTGGTAGATGTGTTGTCTGAGTTTCTTGGATTTACCATTATGGATAATGCTTTTCTTGTTGGAGCCGGATCATTGGGTTCTGCATTGCTTCACGACAGTGGATTATCACATTTTGGTTTAAATATTGTTGCCGCTTTCGATGTAAACTCCTCTACTATTGGGAAAAAAATTAATGATATTGAAGTGTATCATATTGATCAGTTTCGTGATTTATCACAGGAACTGAATGTGGTAATGGGGATAATTACTGTACCTGCTGAAAATGCTCAAACAGTTGCCGATTTAATGGTGGCATGGGGAATTAAAGCAATTTGGAATTTTACTCCCGCAAGAATTAAAGTACCGGAATATATCATTGTTCAAAATACGACGCTTTATTCTAATTTGGCAATTATCTTTAATAAATTGCATAGCGAGAAAAAAGAAGTTCTCTAATACCGATTGTTGTTTCGTTTGAACCATAAATTCGCAAGCTCATTTACGCCTCAACTCAATATACATCGGCATTATACCATTTAGCTTTATAGCCAAGCCTAAAGTCCATTTGGTATAAGACACTAAAGCTTAGGAATAAAAATAGGGCTGTTGAAATATTTCAACAGCCCTGTTTTTTATTTATTGATGTCTGCAATTTAATAAGAATTTTCAAGCATGCTAATTGCACGTTCTAGAATAGTTGTATCATCGAGTTCAACAATACCTCCATGAGGTCCTTGTTCAACATGGATTCCTGTACTTTGACCTTGATCAAAATTGGTGCCACCAAAATAATTTCTAACAGTTTCTACTTCCAATTGTAAATCTTTTGCAATCCTTTGCATACTTCCATCTGGCAAACGATCTTTAATCTTTCTTAACTCATTGAATGTGATTGTTTTAGTCATATGCTCTTAAGTTTAATTGAAGGTTGAAAATTGATTTGCCTTTTAAATTTAACGAAAGTATTTGTTATTTTAAAATTATTTGAGTGTTAAATCATGTTAAAAAGTAAGAGTAAAACTCGTTTTTTCGTTAGGAATGGACTGTGCAGTAATTGTACCTCCGTGTAATCGTAAGATTTGTTTTGAGAGACTGAGTCCAATTCCAGATCCTTTTGGTTTTGTCGTGAAGAAAGGAATAAATACTTTGTCAAGTACTTCTTTTATAATTCCTTGTCCATTATCACTTATTTGAATTGAAATTCTGCCTCTTTTGTTCATGAAGGCTTTTAATTCAATTTTAGGGTTCTCGGTGTGTTCCAGAGCGTGAATTGAATTTTTAATTAAATTGATTAAAACTTGTTCCAGGAGTTGTTCGTCGGCAGAAAGTTCAATACTTTCCGGATTGATATTAATTTCACATTCGATGCCTTTTCTCTTAATTTCTTCCTCCATTAAACGATGGATATTATCAAATAGCTTTTGAACCTGAAAAATACCAAAACTGGGCTTCGGAATTTTTGTGAGATTTCTATAGGTATCAACAAAGTGAAGTAGACCTGAACTTCTTTTATGAATTGTTTCGAGTGCTAATTTAACCTCGTTGAGAGTCTCGAGATCCTCATCCTGAAACTTGTTTGTGTTGTTCTCTCCGAAATCATCTAGAATCGTTGTTAGAGTCGTTGAAAGGGATGAGATTGGCGTAATCGAATTCATGATTTCATGAGTAAGAACCCTAATTAGTTTCTGCCAGGATTCTATTTCCTGTTCTTCCAATTCGTACTGGATGTTTTTTATAGAAACAAGTATAACTTGTCTGTTGTTAATTTTAAACTCGGTAGCATAAATAGCAAGCTTTAAAATATCTTCATTATCAACAACCTTAACCAGTGTATTTTCTCCATGTTTAAGACTTAATAAGCAATTAACCAGTTCATCGCTAAAACTGCCAAGATCCTGAATCTTTTTTAGATTACTTACCTGAAAAAGTTTCTTGGATGCATTGTTAATCATTTCAACCTTACCATCGCGATGAAAAGCAATTAAGCTAATTCCAATATGTTGAATTACAGTTTGTAAGTAGAAGTAGTGTTCTTCTTTTTCCGCTCTTATTTTTTGGAAATCAGTGATTACAGCATTAAAAGATTCTTGTAACTTGTCGAAAGAACTCCCAAGACCTTGTACTTGGAAATTTCTCGTGAAATCAGAATATCGTATTGATTCCAGAAAATTTTTAAGCAAGCGGTTGGTCTTTTCCACGTACTTAATAATTTCATAAATCTGATAGATAATCGCAATAAAAGTAAGACTCGCCGTGAAGTAGAGACTCTTTTTTGCAACCAAGTAAAATAGTAAGAATATAGTCGCTGACAGGACTATTATTCTTATTATGAAATTAATTCTGAAACTTTTATAAACCATATTTTTCTAGTCTTCGATATAGAGATGTGCGTGTAAGACCTAATTCTCCAGCCGCTTTGGAAATATTTCCCTTATTTGTTTTTAAAACTTTCTGAATAATATTCTTTTCAACCTCTTCGAGGTTGTACGAGTCAAACTCAACATCCTCCTGGCCATTTCGTTCAATACTTACTTGGAAATCGGCAGGATCTAAATTACGATCGTCTGCCATAATAATTGCCCGCTCCATTAAATGCTGAAGTTCTCTCACATTTCCAGGCCAACTGTAATCGTAAAGTTTGTTTAGGCAAGCTTTTGAGAGAGGATTAATCCCTTTCTTGTATTTCTTAGAATATATTTCGAGGAAATGATTTGCCAAAAGTGGTATATCCTCGTATCGTTCTCTTAATCCGGGAAGGCTAATTTCAACAGTATTAATTCTGTACAAAAGATCTTGACGATACCTGTCTTCTGATGCCATTTGTTTTATAGGCATGTTGGTTGCGCAAATTAATCGAATATCGATTGGAATTGTCTTGTTCGATCCAACACGAATTACTTCTCGTCGCTCTAAAACTGTTAATAGTTTTACTTGCATTGGCAGGCTTAAATTCCCAATCTCATCCAGAAAAAGTGTTCCGCCGGAGGCAATCTCGAATCGACCTGGTCGATCGGCGCGCGCATCCGTAAATGCACCTTTTACATGACCAAATAGTTCACTTTCAAATAGATTTTCATTTATAGAGCCAAGATCAATACTGATAAAAACTTCGTCTTTTCTCGCTGAATTTCGGTGTAATGCTCTGGCAACTAATTCTTTTCCTGTTCCATTTTCACCAAGAATCAATACATTGGCATCGGTTACGGCTACTTTGGTAATGGTTGAGAAAACCTGTTGCATTTCGGGAGATGTGCCAATAAAGTCATTAAATGGTTGATCAAGAACAGCATTTAATTCTTTTTGTTTGGTTTTTAGTTCTCTTACTTCATTTTTCGATCTGCGAAGTTTAATTGCAGATGAGATGGTGGCAAGAAGTTTTTCATTTTGCCATGGTTTTAATATGAAGTCGGTAGCGCCGGCTTTTATTGCTTTTACCGATTTCTCGATATCGCCATAGGCCGTAATGAATAGTACAACAGCCTGTTGGTCAATTTCAAGTATTTTGTTTAGCCAATGATAACCTTCCTGACCGCTAATTGCGTCTTTGGTAAAATTCATGTCAAGCAATATTACATCATAATGATCCTGCTTCATTAGTTTAGGAATCATTTCCGGATCAGACTCAGTGTGTATTAATTCAACATGCTGCTTAAGAAGCAGCTTTAAAGAAAACAGGATATCTTCGTTATCATCAATAGCTAATATTTTTCCGTTTTTTTGATTTGCCATAATTATGAATTAATTTGTCGTTTCGGGTTTTAATGCTTGAATTAGGAATTCAAGTTATCATTAAAAATTTGAAAATAAAAGAAAAATGTTCGAATACGTACAGTATTTGTATTGTTTTCGTTCACAGATGTATGGAAATCAATGGGTTTGTGTTTTTTTAAAAAGTTGTTAATCAATGTTAAAAGTGTTTTGGCATGAAAGTGGCTGCATTACGCCTGTGTTTGAAAAAGGATTAAAAAAGTTAAATTATAATGGATAGAATTATTGAAAAGAAACCCTGGTATTTACTAAGGAAGAATTGGTATTTAGCAGGAGCCATTCTCAGTGTTGTTATTTTATATACGGCATTTTTGGGGGAGGCAGGATCCCGTTTGCGAGTTGATAAAGAGAAAATTTCGATTGGTGAAGTAAAAACTGATCATTTTCAGGAGTACATCGCCAGAACAGGAACGGTTAATCCTATAACCACTGTTTATTTAGATGCAATTGAAGGAGGACGGGTAGAAGAGATACTACTCGAAGAGGGCAGTATGGTTAAAAAGGGGAATGTAATTCTTCGTTTGAGTAATTCGGAGTTGAACTTGCAAATTCTAAATTCAGAAGCCGGATTTACGGAACAGGTAAATCGATTGAGAGATACTCGCTTGAGTATGGAACAAGATCGGTTGAATGTAAGAAGAAGTCTGTTGGATATTGATTTAAGTTTATCAAAGAGTAAGAGGGCATACAAGAGGAACAAAATTTTCTTTGAAAAGGATTTGATTTCCAGAGAAGAGTTTGATGAGTCGAATGACAATTATAATTACTATCAAAAAACCAGGGAACTGCTTTTAGAAAGACAAAAAACTGATTCTCTCGCCCGTACAATTCAAATTCAACGATTGGATGCCAATTTGCGGAACATGGAGAATAATTTGGAGTTGGTGCGGGCCAAGTTGCTGGATTTGAATGTGAAAGCTCCTGTTGATGGACAATTAGGATCATTAAATGTTGAGTTAGGAGAGTCTAAGTCCAGAGGTGAGCGCTTGGGACAAGTAAACGTATTGGATAATTATAAAATAAATGCAATGGTTGATGAACTCTACATTGCAAGATTGAATAAAGGTTTAAATGCTAAGTTTAAATTTAGTGGTGTTGAATATAATCTGGTTGTTTATAAAGTTTATCCAGAGGTGCGAGGCGGACAGTTCGAGATTGATATGAAGTTTGTTGGTGATCTTCCTCCAGGAATAAGAACAGGTCAGACGTTCAGGACAAAAATTGAATTGGGTGAACCTCGTGAGGCTATTTTAATTCAAAGAGGGGGATTCTTTCAAAGCACGGGAGGACAATGGGTTTTTGTTGTTGATCCAAGTGGTACTTTTGCTACAAAGCGAGCCATTAAGCTGGGAAATCAGAATCCTAAATATTATGAGGTTCTTGAGGGCTTGGAGCCGGGAGAAAGAATTGTAACAAACAGTTATGAATCTTACGGAGATGTTGATAAATTGGTCTTAAAGTAAGTGGATGCTAAAAATTCTATTGAATACCGTTTTACGAAGTTTATATCGGCAAAAAGCTTATTCTTTAATGAATATTTTTGGCTTGGCAACAGGTGTAACATGTACATTACTTATTTTAATATGGGTAGAATATGAAACGGGGTTTGATAAATTTAATGAGGATATAGATCAGGTATATAGTGTGTTTGAGAATCAGAACTATGCTGATGGAGATGTTTTTTCGGTATATTCTACACCTGGACCACTAGCCGAATCAATAAAAAAATCGTTTCCCGAAATTAAGTATTCTACAAGAATGGTTACTACTTGGGGCCAATTGGCTCTTTCGGTAAATGGTAAAAGTTTTGTTGAAGACGGAGGGAAAATTGTTGATGAGGATTTTTTTAATATTTTTACTTTTCCAATCGTAAAAGGAGATCGTGATAAACCTTTTAAAGAGGAGAATTCAATTGTACTTACAGAGAAAATTGCTCAGAAAATGTTCGGTGATTCTAATCCGATTGGAAGAGTGGTTGAGATTAATTCGAAATATAATTATCAGGTTTCTGCAGTGATTCAGAATCCGCCTGCAAATTCGTCAATCGTTTTTGATTTTATTCTTCCATTTCAATTTTTCGAGAAACTTTGGGCGTATGATTTAAATGATTGGGAAGCAAATACGTTTCATACATTTATAAAAACGGAAAAAAAACATAGTTCTGTCGATTTATCAGCTCAATTAAGACCATATATTAAAGATCGCATTCCGCATTCGAATGTTGAATTGGATCTTCAGGCTTTCGAACGATACCATCTATATGCAATTAATACAAATAAAATTGGGCCAATTTGGTATGTTCGGGTATTTCTGCTGGTTGCTGTATTAATTCTATTAATTGCTTGTTTTAATTATATGAATTTGGCTACGGCCAGATCAGCAAGAAGAGCGAAAGAGGTTGCTATTCGAAAAGTTGTTGGAGCTCAGCGAAGAGGATTAATAAGTTTATTTCTCGGGGAATCGATATTTTTCACATTAATAGCCTTGGGAATAGCAGTTGTTCTTGTCGAATTATTTTTACCGGTTTTTAGTGATTTAACGGATAGGAATTTATCATTAGGGATAAATAATATAAAGTTTTTATTTAGTGTTTCCGCTATGGTATTACTTACAGGTATCATATCAGGAAGTTATCCTGCTTTATTTTTATCCTCTTTTTTACCAATTCAAGTAATTAGAGGTGTCTCAAGAAAAGATTCTGCTCTGTTAAGAAAGGTGTTGGTGCTTATTCAATTTACCATGTCGATAGCTTTGTTTATTTGCTCAGGTATTATTTATCAGCAACTGGAATTTTTACAAGAGTCGGATGTTGGTTACAATACGAACGATTTGGTTTATATTGAGATGGTGGAAGATTTTAATTCAATTTATCCTAAATTAAAAAGTGAATTGGTTAAAATTCCCGGCGTTTATTGGGTAACAGCAGCAAATCAAATGCCTGTAAATTTCACAAATTCTACATGGGATGTTAATTGGCCGGGTAAAACCGAAAATTCCGAAGATATACTGTTTCAGTTGTCTTTTGTAGATTATGATTTTATTGAAACATTTGAAATGAATGTTATTCAAGGAAGAGGATTTTCTAAATTCCATGGAGAGGATAGCTTAAAATTTATAATTAATGAAACTGCAGCGGAAAAGATGAATATGGTGCAAACCATAGGTGAGGCATTGCAGATTTGGGGTTATTCCGGTGAGGTAATTGGTATTGTTAAGGATTTTAATTTTAGTAGTCTTCAGGTAGGTGTTGAGCCCTTGATAATGATGCGAAACCCAACGGCGTTTAAATACATAGGTATTCGAATTGGGGATGATGTAGAGCCGATTCTTAATAAAGTAAGAAAGGTTTGGGATTTAATGGTTCCTAATGTACCATTTACATACCGGTTTTTGGAAGAAGATTTTAAATATTTTTATACCGCAGAATCGCGAATGAGCAAAATATTTGTGTCGTTTACTTTAATTGCTTTTGTGATATCATGTTTGGGTTTGTTTGGACTGGTTTCTTTTATTACAGAACGGAAATCTCGTGAAATGGCACTCAGAAAAGTTTTTGGAGCCAATATGGATACCGTGTTCCAATTGTTATTGAAAGAATTTTTTAAATGGGTGATGCTTTCTAATGCTGTCGCTTGGGTAATTTCTTTTTTTGTGATGGAGTGGTGGTTAAAAGGATTTGCATATCGCATAGATATTGGAATTGGGATTTTTATTCTGTCGGGATTTGTATCTCTTTTAATAACTTTTGTAACAGTTTATCAGCAAATATGGAAATTAGCTTTAAAAGCTCCGGCGCATGTGTTAAAATATGAATAAGTGAATGTTTAAATAGATATGGCTATGATTAACACTAAAAATTTAATTAAGGTTTTCAGAACCGACGAGGTGGAAACTACGGCATTAAATAATGTCAATCTTGAAATTAATAAGGGCGAATTTGTCGCAATTATGGGTCCTTCAGGATGTGGAAAGTCAACTTTGTTAAATATTATTGGTTTGCTTGATAACCCAAGTGAAGGCGAGTTGTATTTTAATGGGTTTCAGGTGGAGAATTACACCGAACGACAAAGAACAAATTTGAGAAAGGAAAACATCGGGTTTGTTTTTCAGAGTTTTAATCTGATTGATGAATTAACAGTTTTTGAGAATGTTGAGTTGCCACTGTTGTACCTGAAGGTATCTGGTTCTGAGAGAAAAAGAAGAGTGAATGAGGCCTTGGAAAGAATGAGTATTGCTCATAGAGCGAAACATTTCCCGCAACAATTATCTGGTGGACAGCAACAAAGGGTTGCTATTGCAAGGGCTGTTATTTCAAATCCAAAATTGATTTTGGCCGATGAGCCAACAGGTAATTTAGACTCAGCTAATGGAGAAGAAGTGATGAATCTTTTAACTCAATTAAATGAGCAGGGAACTACCATAATAATGGTAACTCACTCTCCATCAGATGCAGATCGAAGTCATCGTATTATTCAGCTTTTTGATGGTCATGTTGTAACTGAGAATAGGAGGCAAAAGCTTTAGTCATAGTGTTTTAATAATAGTTCGTTAAGGTTTTGTAAGTATCTTATTTTCAGTGTGATTCATTTAAAGGGTGTTTCCGGGTAAAGTTGTGATAATACCCCGATCATTCGGGGTGTAAATCAATCTAATGATCTATTGTAATAAGTCCGTTCTTAGTTTGGTTTTCTGATAATTGAGCTTCGTAATAATTTAATTGAACAAGCATGTTTAAGAATTTCTTCATTACACTGTTTCGTAACTTTTCAAGAAACAAATTTTATACAACAATCAACGTTGTTGGTTTGTCGGTAGGATTAATGTGTACAATTCTGATCTTATTGTTTGTGCAGGATGAATTATCATACGATAAGTATAATGTGAATCATGAACGGATCATTCGATTAGGATCAGATTTTACAATAAGTGGGAAGAGAGATCGTGTTGCAACTTCAGCTTTGCCTTTTGGGCCAACTTTTGCTGAGGAATTCCCTGAAGTGGAGGAGTTTGTACGTTTTTACAGCTCGGGAAGACAACATTTTAAATATGGTGAAAAAGAATTTTATGAAGAACGAATCTCTTATGCTGATTCGTCAGTATTTAAGGTCTTTAGTTTTCCATTACTGAAAGGAAATCCGGATAACGCACTTACTCAGCCATATTCAATAGTGCTAAATGAAACTCTGGCAAATAAATATTTTAACGGTGAAGATCCCATAGGTAAGATTTTGCTTATTGGTGGAGATATACCCTATACCGTAAGTGGAGTAATGAAAGATCTCCCTTTAAACAGCCATTTCAAATTTAATGCTTTTTATTCCATGAAAACATTGGAAAGCATTAGGGGGGCAGAAAATTTTAATAGTCAGCAACCGATCTCTTTTTGGTCATTTAGTAATTACACTTTTTTACTATTGAAAGAAAACTCGGAGGCAGAAGCTATTCTTGAAAAGTTTCCTGCTTACTATGAGAAATACATGAAAGATCTTGGAGATCAATTGGGAGTTTCGTACAAATTAATTATTCAACATCTTGGGGATATTCATTTGCGATCGCAATTACAGTGGGATGCTCCAACAGGAAATATAAAATACATTTATATACTTACAGCCATTGCCATTTTTATATTGTCCATAGCCAGTATAAATTATATGAATATGGCAACCGCGCGGTCTTCTAAACGAGCAAAGGAGGTTGGTATTCGAAAGGTTGTTGGAGCGCAAAGGGAGAATATCATTCGTCAGTTTATGATGGAAAGTATTTCTTTAACCGTATTTGCACTTATTATTGCTTTGATTTGTGTTGAGTTGTTATTGCCGCTATTTAATCAGCTGGCAAATAAGAGTCTGGTATTAAGTGTGTTTGATACTCCGGAAGTGATATTGTTTAACGCGGTTTTGGCTGTATTATTGGGACTTTTCTCCGGAAGTTATCCTGCCCTCTATTTGTCTTCATTTCAGCCGGTTTTTATTCTGACAGGGAGAAATGGTAAAAGCGGAGCCAATGGATTTTTACGGAAATTGCTTGTTATCTCACAATTTACAGTTTCAGCCATGATGATTAGTGGAACCATCATTGTTGCATCCCAGTTCCTCTACATGAATAATAAAGATGTGGGCTTTAATAAAAATGATGTAGTGGTTTCAGTTATTCGAGATTCTGTACTGCGCACCCGGATAGATGCTTTTAAAACGGAATTGAAAAAAAATCCTAATGTAAAGGCTGTTGCAACTTCGAGTTCATTGATTGGTTTTGGAGGATCGAAAACTGTGCATTTGTTCGAGAGCGACGCAGGAATGGAGCAGTATGCATTAAATTTTAATATTGTTGATTTTGATTATATCGATTTAATGGAGATGGATGTTTTAAAAGGAAGAAATTTTAATCGGGAAATTCCGTCAGATACAGCCAATGCATTTATCGTTAATCAGTCGGCCGCAATTAAATTCAACTGGGGTGAAAATTCCTTAGGGAAAAAACTACAGTTGGGAGTGGAAATTGAAGGGGTGGAAGATAGTGGAGAAGTTCAATTGGGGGAAGTAATAGGGGTAATTAGAGATTTTAATTATCAACCTCTTAAAGATTTAATTGAGCCAATGAATCTTGTCGTTTCTGAAAATCCGGTTTATCGAAGAAATTTACACGTAAAAATTAATTCTAAAAATAGGACGGAAACCATTACTTACATTAGGAAAGTGTGGAATGAATTCTGTCCTGACATGTCATTCAGTTATTCCTTTTTAGATGACAGGATGAAAGAAAATTACGAACCGGAAGAAAGATTAACCTGGATTTTTTCAATCTTTTCATTGATAAGCATCCTAATTGCATCCATGGGACTTTTTGGATTGTCTTCTTTTATGGCTGAGCAACGAACTAAAGAATTAGGGGTTCGAAAAGTATTAGGTGCATCGGTAGGTAGTTTAGTGTATTTGTTAACCCGTGAATTCATCAGACTAATTCTCATTGCTAATTTGATAGCTATTCCAATATCATATTGGGCTTTAAGTGCATGGTTGAACGATTTTCCATATCATATTTCAATAAGCATTTGGATGTTTATTGCCACTCTTATTATTTCTTTGGTGATTGGTTTGTTTACAGTTGCCTGGCAATCTTACCGAGCGGCAAACTCCGATCCAATTAAAGCAATTAAATACGAATAAACTCAATATTGTAAAATCATTTTAAATCTTTTACTCATGAGAGAAATCTGTGTGCCAATACCACTGGGAGATGACAATCAGCTTGCTGAAGTTGAAGTGAAACTTGCCAATAAGAAATTATCTGTATTCTTTAGATTGGAATCATTTATGTGGGATGTATCCAAAGAAATAGAAGATAAATCTGATAATATTACAGAGAAGCTACTCAAGATTTATAATCTTAAAAAAATTATTGCAGAATATGATTCAGATTGGGAATTAATTCAAATTTTCACTCCTTCTGGGTCATCAAAGAACATTCAGGTACTGTTTCGGAAAAAATAGCTGAATATATTATTTACTTCTTGTGTAACTTTTATTGTATTTATTCGTCATACGAACGGAAAGTACAATAAACTAAAATTAGGAAGTATGGATTATTTAGCAAAAAATCTCTTGTTCTTTTTTCTCATCGCTCAACTATTCCTTGGCTCATTCTCGGTTTCGGGGCAAACATATCCATGTTACTTATACGGTAGTATTACAACTGTTGATGGTGATGTGTATAAGGGCGCAATTCGTTGGAACGATGAAGAGGTCTTTTTATCTGATATGTTTAATGCTGAAAAAGAAGAAAATCCTTACCTGAAATACCTTCCTGAATTTAAAGAGAAAGTTAATTATGAGCGAAATTATAAGAAGAGATCTTGGGATCGCTTCGAAGTCACAATTAATGATGAAAGAAGAAGTAGAACCAGTATATACGATCGGAAATTTCAATGTCGTTTTGGCGATATAAAATCAATATCTGTAACCGGAAGCGAATCGGTAAGTTTGGAACTTAAAGGTGGCAAGTATATAAATTTAAGTGGCGGTTCAAATGATGTAGGAACCAAAGTTTGGATCATTGATCAGGAGCTGGGTTTGTTGAAAATTGATTGGGAACGTATTGATATAGTCAGTTTCGAAACACCAGTTACTGATAGTGTGGAGACTTTTGGTGAGCCAATCTATGGGAAGTTGATAACTACAAAAGGAGAATTTACAGGTTTTATTCAATGGGATCATGACGAACGTCTGGCTGGAGATAAACTGGACGGACGAAGCAGAGATGGTGACTTATCTATCCCTTTTGATAAAATCAAGACAATTGAAAAAACAGAAAATGGAAGTCGGATAACTTTGCATTCCGAACGACAGTTTGAATTGACTGGTAAAAATGATGTAAATAAATACAATAGAGGGATTATTGTAAGCATTCCGAATGTTGGGCGCATTGATTTTCCCTGGAGTCAATTTCTTTCTTTAGAGGTTCTTTCGTATTCAAAAATAAATAGCGATTGTTTATCTGAATTTAGGGTATCTGAAAGGCTGTTCGGTACATTAGTTACAAAGAGAGGTAAATCGTACAAAGGAGTAATTGTTTATGATTTAGATGAGGCAATGGATTCAGAGATTTTAAATGGTTTAAATGATAAATTGGAATTTTCGGTTCCATTTAGAAATATTAGAAGCATTAAACCAATGGCTTACAACTACTGTCTTGTTGAACTTAAAAATGGAATGAAGCTATATTTAGGCGATAAAACCGATGTTTCAAATAAAAATGCTGGGGTAATTGTTTTTGTAAAAGATAATGAATACCAAAACTTTAAGTGGGAAGATATTGAACGTATTGATTTTATGTGAAAAATATCATATTTAGAATAGATATCCCATTTTGAATTTTTCAATAATGGGATTTTTTTTGTAATCTACTGATATGGTTATGCTTACCAGTGTTTAAGGTAATTTAAATGAAACTCTCACTCATATAATGAGTGAAAATAAGCCTTTAATTGAACGAAATATAATGGAGTAATAAATAATATGTTGAAATTTTTCGCCAAATTTGAAACTTATTTATTTTTCTCTCGTCAAAACAAAAGATTCCTTAACACTTAGAATATATGTTTATGTTTAAGTCTTTTAGGATGTCGATCTACAGGAAAACCAATTGTTATGAAAAGGAATGGAGTAAGTCTACTATTAATAATATTTTTTCAATTAATCTATTTATCTGTAGAAGCAAGAGATTTCTACTGGATTGGCGGTTCTGGTAATTTCAATGATATACAGCATTGGAGCGATCAGCCGGGTGGTAAAATTAATCCGGATGCTTTGTTGCCGGATAAAGATGACAACGTTTATTTTGATGAGTTTTCTTTTCCTGATGCAGGAGCAGAAGTTATAATAACGAATGTTGCACGTTGTTTAAATATGTATTGGGGCAATGTACAAAACATGCCAACTTTAAAAACGAATAATAATCCGGCACATTACTTGGTGATTTATGGAGGAGTGAAATTCAACACGAATATGATCATTGACCTTGATCGTCCTCTTTATTTTAGAGCAAATACCTTAGGTAATATTATCGATTTTGGTGGGAATCCGTTTAATGGAGATTTTTTCTTTGAAAACAATGGTGGTTGGAGAATTACCAGCGACATGAATTTGTTTGATAATACGGTTTATTTTAATCAGGGAACATTAAGTATTGAAGCAGAATTGACATGTGGAAGTATTGTTTCTGAGAATCCTGTTTCCAGAGAACTTTATTTAAATTCGTCTATAATAAATCTTCAACAAAGCGGTGCTACTGTTCTATCTATTCAAACAGATAATTTAAACCTGTATCCTGGTGATTCCAAAATAATTGTTAGTTCAACAAATTCAACCATTGAAACAACCGGAACTAAGCGCGTCGATTTTTATGATGTTCTATTTACAGGAAACAATGGCGCAATTGAAAGTTCTAATATCCTTACGTCTTTCCATAATGTGAATTTCGATTTAGATGGTAGTTTACAAGGCGAAAATGATTTTAATGATTTAATTCTGACTGCAGGACATACCTATTCTATTAATAATGGAACACAGAATATAAACGGAACATTTGAGGCACTTGGAGAGTGTTTTGCCTATATTAATTTGATTGGTGATGTATTGGGTGGAAATATTTCTGCATCAATAGTTGATCTCAATTATTTAAAAGTTCAAAATATTAATGCATTTGGAGCAACAATTCCTTTTGTTGCAAACAATTCATACAATTTAGGAGGAAACAATGCGAATTGGACCTTTAATGCACCTTCCTCAGCAGATTATACCTGGATAGGTGGAGCTGGTGATGGAATGTGGGGAACACCAGGTAACTGGAATTTCGGTTGTGTTCCATCCAGAAATAATAATGTTATAATACCTGCTTCATTTGTAGTTACTATAGACATTCCTGCAGAATGTAATGGACTTTTAATTGATGATAATTCCACTTTGCAGGGAGCTGAAAATATAGAGATTTTTGGAAATCTTGCTGCAGGGAATTGTACATGGAATGTTACTGGCGAAACACAGTTTAATGGAGATAATACCAATACAATTACAATCAATACAATTTTTGTAGGCCCTGTAGCTTTCATTGGTAATGGAGATTGGACTTTACTTACTGACATTACTGTTGCGAATAATCTTGAATTATTTAAGGGAACCCTGCATGCCAATGGAAATAAATTAACTGTTGGGCAATTTATTTCTTCCAGTACATTTAACAGAGAATTGGATGTGCTTAATTCCAATATGGATATTACAGATGGCGTTTCAAGAGCATGGAATGTTTCAGGTAGTAATTTTACACTAGCAAGTACAAATTCTGAAATTAGATTACTATCAGATGGTGCTGAGTTTTATAATAACTCTTCTGATTTTATTACTTATGGGAGAGTGATTTTTAATTATCCTGATGGACAGGTTTTTTTAACCAATGAAGGTTCGGCTCAGCCAGCTTTCGAATCTCTGGAGTTTAAAGGAAGTGCTAAGTTATTAGGTGATCATCAATTTGATCAATTAATTTTCAATAAAGGGAAAGAGTATTTATTTCAGGTAGGCAGTAAGCAGAAAATTTCAATTATTGATGGGTTAATTGCACATGGTACATGTTCTGATTACATCTCTTTTAAAGGAGATGGAGGTATTGCTTACTTCGATTGTGATGTGTCATCAACCGATCTTTTTCGATTAAGAATTGAAGATGTTAATATTATTGGAGGAATTGGTACTCTTACGGCAAATGAATCTATTGGTATTTCAGGATACGACGGTTGGGTTTTTCCGAACGATTTAACAGGAACAACAGTATATTGGACTGGAAATGTGGATAACAACTGGTTTACCGCAGGTAACTGGCAAGGTGGTTGTTTGCCAAATCGTAAAGATACTGTGGTTTTCGACGACGCAAATGTCTTAAATAGCTACGAAGTAAATATATCTAAAAAGGGTAATTCTGCGGAGTGTTTAGACATGACATGGACGAATGCCAATTTAATGAGTTTTACCGGAGATCAACCAATATGTATATTTGGAAGTCTTGATTTTTCAGGAATGCTTACTGCAAATTATTCCTATTCAGGAGATTTTTATTTTAAATCAGAGAATCCTTCCAATATAGATGCAGGAGCAGTTGAATTGTTTAGCGATCTGTTTTTTGAAGGTACAAAACAAGACGATGATTCTTGGATTGCAGGAACTTGGACTTTAGCTGGCGCACTAAAAACAACGGGCTTAATTCTTTTGGAAAATGGAGATTTAGTTTCTAATAATCAAGATATTGAAGCCGCAGGTTTTATCTCTAATTTTGGTGTCGATAATACAAGATCTTTGAGCTTAGGAACTTCAATAGTTAAATTAGAACAATTTGAAATTTCACCTGATGGACTTACTTTAAATGCCGGGACATCAGAAATAGTGTTTACCACAGGCGGAGATTTAATTATATCTAAAGGTGCCGTTCCTGTTGCATTTTATAATGTAACTTTCGAAGATGCAAATGGAAATGCCCATTTGAAAAATTATTCTGACGATGTTTCATTTAATAATTTGGTTTTTAATGGGAATACCTATTTTGAACAAGCAAATGATTCGAAAATTAATTTTTCGGCGGAAAGCATCGAACTGGCAGTGGGGAAAACATATGTGTTTGAGAGTGGTCAGACTTATATATTCGGAAATGTAATTGCAAATGGAGCTTGTGAGGGAACTATTGATATTACAGCTTCTCGTGCCGATCAGTCAATATTCCAAGCGAAAACAGGAGTGACTAATATCACAGTAAACTCAGTTAATATTTTAAATGTTAAAGCAGAACCAGTTGATGTTTTTGTAGCAAAAGCTTCTATTAATTTGGGGGGAGCTGATGGTTGGAAATTTGAAGATGAACCTGCGGGAACCGATTTGTTTTGGGTTGGAGGAACCGGTAATTGGGACGATCCAAATCATTGGTCGACAGTTTCAGGAATTAAATCAGGTGGTTGTGTGCCAACAGCAAAAGATAATGTGTTTTTCGACAATGGTTCTTTTGGAGCTACAGAAGAAATAGTATATACAGGTGCAAGTGATATTCGTTGCAGGACAATGGATTGGACTGGATCTGAGGCTGCAAGACCTCATTTTGAAATGGGTACGACCGATATTACAGGTGTTTATATTTACGGATCCCTTATTTTAAATTCAGCTGTAGACATTGATCTTTCACCAATGGTTGATTTTTACTTTAGAGCAACCGAATTGCAGGAGATTAATACGTTTGGATATGTATTTCCAAATATTGTTGAGTTTGATGGAAATGGCGGAGAATGGAAATTACTGGATGACATGATCATGGAAGGTGATTGTTTTATACGTTATGGTAAATTAGTTACTGATGGTTTCGATTTAGAATGCAAGAGTATCACTTCCTCTGATTTTACGGACGACATTAATTCTAGAGGTTTAGATATTAGAAATTCAAAAATAGTTATAACCGGTAAAGATGACGATTTGAACAGATCATTATATTTGAATCTTTCTAATTCTTTTGGAGATCAAGTTTTTGATTTTTTATCAGATGATAGTGAAATTACATTTACTTCAGATGCTGAAATTATAATTTTGAGATCGACATTAAGTTCAATTAGCTTTGATAAAATAATTTTTGAAAAAGAGGGTATTCTTAACGGTGGAAATGTAGGTGGAAATATTCCATATGTGACTAACATTCAGTTTAAGGGAAATGGCGAAATAAAAGGGAATTGTAAATTTGGAACAGTTGAATTGGGTCGGGGGTTTGAATTCAAGTTTCAAGAAGGGAAAACATACGAAATGGATTACCTTCTTGCGGAAGGAAGTTGTTTTGCTCCTATTTATTTACACTCATCCAAGGATGGTGTTGGAAAAGAAACTACAATTCTTGCAGGTAATAATGTGGTAGGTAATTTCTTGCAATTAAAAGATATTGTAGGAGATGCTTCGGATGGAGCAAGCTATATTGCTGCTAATTCATTCGATTTAGGTAATGTTACAGGTTGGACTATTGATGGTGCTGTCGCCCCAATCGCTTTATACTGGGTTGGAAATGGAACTGACGATAGCTGGCACAATCATGAAAATTGGAGTCGTGCTGCCGATGGTAGCGAAGAAGGTTGTGTACCTACCTTAAACGACGATGTTTTCTTTACTTCGAATTCATTTTTAGGAAGCAAATTAGTCGAGCTAAGTGCAGCAGGAAAATGTCATAGCATGACTTGGTATGATGATGTTGACCCTGGTGCGAATTTTACAGTTGATGCAAGTCTTCAAATTGCTGGTTTTATGGATTTAACAGAAACCATGTCGATGAGTATGCGAGGTGTTTTCGATTTTATTGGAGATGGATTGGCAGGAGATAAAGTTGTCGATTTTGCCAATAAATCAATGGATGGTGATGTCATTTTTAATGGAGATGCACAATCGTGGGTTTGGAGTTCAAGTTTGATCACTTCTGGTGATTTATATTTGGAAAGTGGTTCTGTTACTACCGGAGGGAATAATTTTACTGTTAGTAGATTTAGCTCATTATCATTAGGAGATTATTATGCCGTTCGTAAGTTTGATTTAAGTGGTTCAATAGTGACCGTTACTTCCGATTTAAATAATGCATGGAATATGATCGTAAATACTGATGGAGGTCTTGATTATATTACTACTGATGTTGGAATGATATTTGAAAATGGTGGAGGTATTTACTGTAAAACAGATACAGATGTAAGTTTTGGATTTGTAGATTTCTTAGCCAGTGGGAAAATTAATATCGACGGAGCAGGTGAAGGATTCTTTGGAGCAGTTACATTCTTTGAACAAGGTCAAATATATGGTGATAATACATTCACTAATTTGGAATTCACTCTGGGATATGAAAATAATATTATTGAGTCAGGTAAAACAATTACAGTTATTTATGATTTGAAAATGGAAGGTGTGCGTTGTTCGTATATTTTCTTGAAATCAAGTACTCCTGGCAGTGAAGCATTTATTAAGAAACCATCTGGTCTTTTCGATAAAATTTACAATGCAGCCTTAACAGATATAGCCGGATCTTCAGGATCTGGGGGAGATCATCCTGTAAATTATCATTACGAGAATGATAATAGTACCGGGTTTTATGAGAAAATTGATCTTACAGGTGAGGTCGATCCACCTTCTTTTGAAGATAGTTTTGATCAAGCTCGCGAAGAGTGGTGCAGCGATGTAGCTGTTTTAGATCATGTAACACGTTTTCCTATTAATAGTAATACAACATTTCAGTGGTATTATAGCGTAGATGGGCTAGCACCTTATACAATATTAGCACCTGAGACAAATGCCATAATAGAAGTTTCTGTGTCAGGCTTTTATATGGTGGATGTGATTTATGGCATAAGTACTGTGGCTGGTGATAATTCATTGTGTCATATTGAATCAGTAATAGAAGTTGTTCTTGAAACCAAATCAAATGTTTCATTGGAAATTACAGCTAATAACGTAAAGTGTTTTGGGCAGGGAAATGGACGTGTTGTTGCTAAGGTTACGAATCGAATGTATCCGGAATATCAGTTTTTCTGGAAAGATGAAGCAGGAAATGATTTTACTGCAGCAACATCAACCAATAAAACAACCTGGGAAAGTACAGCTTTAAATTTAACACCAGGTAAGTACAATATTACTGTAGCCGATGGTAAGAATTGTGAATTCGATACCATCGTAAATGTTTTTGATGCTTACGAATTGTTAATTGATGATATTACTAAAAAAGACCTGACTTGTTTTACTATTCCTACAGGAGAGATTTTGATTACTGCTTCAGGAGGTACCGGAAGCTTATCGTATTTCTTAGATAGTGTAGCACAAGCAAGTGAAAATATTACCGGCTTATATTCCGGAGATTATAAAGTACATGTTGCAGATGAAAATCTGTGTTTGACTCCTGAACAAGATATAGTATTGAATTCAAATCCTGAGATTGTAATGGATTTGATTGCAACCAACTTAAAGTGTTATAATGATAACAAAGGACAATTTAATCCTGTTATAACAGGTGGTGTTCCCAATTACACTTATGCATGGACAGGTCCAGCCGGATTTACGGCCGGCACTGCAAATATTTCTGATTTGGCAGGAGGAACGTACGAATTAACTGTTACGGATAATGTGAATTGTCTTTCTGTACTAAGTCAACTATTAATTGAGCCACAGGAATTAATCATAAAAGAGTTGGTAATTAAGGATGCAAATTGTAATGCGGAAAAATCAGGCGAAATATTTGTTGAAGCAGCTCAAGGTACTCCAGAATATGAATATTCATTTGATGGAGAGAAAAATACAACGGGTCTTTTCTCAAATAAAGCACCGAAAGACTATATACTTACCATTATTGATTCAAATTCTTGTGAGTTGAAATCAAATGTTACTATTAGGGAACCTGGAAAAATAGGATTCTTAGTTGAAGATATTGTATTACCAACTTGTAAGAATATTAATGATGGTATTATCCGAATTACTCCTTATGGTGGGAATAGCGGTTACAAATACAGTTGGTCAGGACCTGGCGACTATCGATCTTATTCTCAAAATATTGAAAATATAGTTGCTGGTGATTACAGTTTATTAATTAAAGATAAAAATAATTGTTCATCAGAAAAAGAGGTTGATTTAAATTTAGGATTAACTATTCAATTGGGTTTGGTTGTAGAACAACATACTACTACAGCAGGAACTAATAATGGAATTCTTTCCATTGAAACTTTGGAAGGTACAATTCCTTACAGCTTTACCGTGACAGGTCCAGGAGGATATTCATCGGTTAGTCCGGATAATTACGATGACCACAGTTACTTGATTGAGAATTTAGCAGGAGG
>JAESUW010000021.1 GCA_016760525.1 Labilibaculum sp. | reverse complement strand
ATTCTTGATATTAGGAGTGGGATATATTCGTCCGGTGCTGGCATTGAGCAGTCTGGGGCCACAAATTAGTATGATTAACCATGGCGTAAAACGTATGGATGAAATACTTTTTGAAGTAGAAGAACAAAAAAGCGGTTCCGAAAAAATACCCGAAAATTTCTCACTCACATTTAATCATGTTGGCTTTTCATATACCGAAGGAATAGAGGTTTTAAAAGATATTAATTTCAGTATCCCACAAGGTAGCATTACAGCACTCGTAGGGCCTTCAGGTTCCGGTAAATCAACAGCAGCACAACTTATTGCCCGCTTTTATGATGTAAAAAAAGGAAGCATCACTTTAGGGAATATCAATATAAACGATTTTAAAACAGAAACCCTGATGCAAAACGTAGGCTTTGTATTTCAGGATAATATGATGTTTTATCAAAGCTTCTACGACAACATATTGATGGGAATGGATAAAACAAAAAAAGAGGTAATTGCTGCCGCAAAAGTTGCCCGTTGTCACGATTTTATCACACAATTACCCAATGGATACGATACTCATTTTGGTGAAAAAGGAATCCATTTAAGTGGAGGAGAACAGCAACGCATCCAACTGGCAAGAGTAATATTAAAAGACGCACCTATTCTAATTCTTGACGAAGCCACCGCTTTTAGCGATCCCGAAAACGAGCACCTTATAATGGAAGCTTTTAGCGAGATTATTCAAAATAAAACAGTAATAATAATAG
The DNA here is from genome assembly GCA_016760525.1 of Labilibaculum sp. Lineage (GTDB taxonomy): Bacteria > Bacteroidota > Bacteroidia > Bacteroidales > Marinifilaceae > Labilibaculum. Next base: position 61,800 of record JAESUW010000021.1, on the reverse strand, counting down.
CGCATCGCCTTTCTACCATAGCCGAAGTAAACCAAATTGTAGTGCTTAATAATGGCAAAGTAGAAGCCAAAGGAACCCACAACGAGTTATTACAAAACTGTGGACTCTACACCAAAATGTGGAACGCACACAAGCGTGCAAAAGAATTTGAAATAATTAACAATGGATGATTGACAATGGATAATTTCAAAAAATGGCTATGAAGAATAATATTATAAAAGACAAATCATTTGCTTTTGCAATAAGAATAGTACAACTGTATAAATATCTTAAAGATGAGAAGAAAGAGTTCGTTCTTTCCAAACAACTTTTACGTTCAGGCACATCCATTGGAGCAATGATTCGTGAAGCAGAACATGCTCAAAGCAGAGCTGATTTCACTCATAAAATGTCGATAGCCTTAAAAGAAGCCAATGAAACAAATTACTGGCTCGAATTGCTTTATAAAACAGAATACATCGAAACAAAACATTATGAATCAATAAGTAGTGATGCTGCTGAGGTTTTAAAGATGCTCATCTCAATTGTGAAAACTTCGAAAACAACTAACTAATAATATCCAATTAATAGTGGCTAATTATCAATTGTTCATTATTAACTATCAATTAAAAAATCATGCTAAAAAATATACTATACATTTTCAGGATAACAGAAACAAGAATGGGAAAAGTCATTTTCTGGGAATTCTTACACGGATTATTTCTTGCAGCACCAACAGGAATTTTACTATTTATAATTTGGGAATTATTCAAATCGGAACCAGATACACAAATGATTTGGATACAGGTAGGCGTTATGGCTGTGATGCTCGTTATACAATTATGGGTAGCATCCCGCACAATGGTAAACACCAACCTCACAATTTATAATATGTCATCTAAACTGCGGATTATGCTTGGTAACCGATTACAAAAACTATCACTCGGATTTTATAAACGTAGAGATCCAGGCGATTTGGCATCTGTAGTATTGCAGGATGTCTCTAATTTTGAAACCATATTCGGGCATGCAGCAGGGAATATTTTTGGCGCTTTTTTTGGCACCTTTTTCATTTCTTTGTTTCTGTTTATAATAGATTGGAAACTGGCGTTAATAATGCTTTCAGCATTACCTTTGGCCTATGTTATCATCCATATAGTAAGCAAAATAGTAGCCTCGTTTGGTAAAAAACAAATTGCTGCACGCAATGCAGTAAGCAGTCGTTTTATAGAATACATTCAAGGCATTCGCCATTTAAAAGCACACAATCAAACAGGCGATTCATTTTTTACCCTCAAAAAAGCATTCGAAGACTTAAGACGCAGAAGCATTAAGTTGGAAGCAGTACCAGGCCCTTTTGTTATTACAGTATTTGTATTTTTAGAACTCGCTTTTCTGTTTATGGTATATGTTTCTTTGGGTCGGATTAATGCCGAAAGTCTTACAATACCTGCATTTATAGCCTTTTTAATTGTTGGATACAAATTATACGAACCCATAAAACTCATTATGATAGAATATGCCATAATGAACTACATGAATGTGAGTTTAAAAAGAATTATTCAACTATTAAAATCGCCTTTACAAGATGCAGGGAAAGACATTACTCCTAAAAACTACACAATCGAATTTAAGAATGTCACCTTTTCATATATCGACAGAGAAATTTTGAAAGATGTAAGTTTCACCATCCCCGAAAAGGGATTAACAGCATTAGTTGGCGCTTCGGGTTCAGGAAAAACGACTATTGCCAATTTGATTGCCCGCTTTTGGGATGTGCAAAAAGGAGAAGTAAAAATAGGTAGTGAAGATGTTAAAGATATGTCGCCACAAACCGTTTACAGTCTTATTAGTGAAGTTTTTCAGGATGTGTATCTTTTCGATGACAGCATTTACAACAACATAAAAATTGGCAAACCCACTGCTACCAAAGAAGAGATAATGAAAGTGGCTGAAAAGGCACAGGTACTTGAATTTCTGGATATGCTTTCCGATGGAATCAACACAAAAGTTGGTGAAGCAGGTTCGCATCTTTCGGGCGGACAGAAGCAACGAATATCAATCGCTCGTGCTATGCTTAAAGATGCTCCAATTATTTTACTCGACGAAGCCACCGCATCACTCGATCCCGAAAATGAAATTTATATACAGCAAGCAATTCAAGAGTTGGTAAAAGAAAAAACGGTGGTAGTTATTGCCCATAAATTACAAACCATTCGTAATGCTGATAAGATAATTGTTTTAAAAGACGGCAGAATTTCCGAAGTAGGCAAACATAACGATTTAACCAAGAATAACGGATTGTATGCCAGTTACTGGAATACCCAGCAAAACACAAGTGGATGGAAACTTAAAAGTAATAAGCAATTAATAATGGAAAGTTGATAGTAACAATGAAATAGATTAAGAGCCAACAACAAGAAAATAATCATGATACAAAAAGAAATATACTGGTCGCGTTTTGCCGATGATTTTGAAGAACGAAACAACTATGTGATTGGCAAAGCCGATTTGGACGCAATGTTAGCCAAACTGTCGAAGTTAAAAGAATTAAAAAATGTTCTGGAATTAGGATGCGGGAATGGCACTTATTCAAGAATAATTGCAAAAAATGCAGATCAACTTTTAGCTACCGATTTCTCAGATGAAATGGCAAATGCATCTGAAGTTCGGTTAAAATCAATTTCAAATATTACAGTAGAAAAAGCCAATTGTTTCAATTTACCTTATGCCGATAATAGTTTCGATACCATCTTTATGGCAAACTTACTGCACATTATTCCCCAACCGGAAAAAGCAATATCCGAAGCAAAACGAGTACTTAAAAAAGATGGTGCAATCATCATTATTAGCTACACATCAGAAGGAATGAAATTTCATAACATTCTGAAAATGATTTGCAGGTATATGAAAACTTACGGAAAACCATCGCCATTTGCACAAAAAATAAAATTAACAGATGCTCAGAATATGCTTGTAAAAAAGGACTTTAAGATTACAGAAGCATCCTTAATAGGTTCAAAAATGAAAGCAATTTTTGTAACAGCACAAAAATAGAAATCTGAAACACGAATATTTTCATATCAAAAGCTATCTAAAAATATTGAATTATGAATTTACCAGCAACAAAAACTGCATTTAGTAAAATTAACAATCTGTTTTATAAAAGTTATTTACCAAACATCATTTATTCTGCCATAGAAGTGGGAGTGTTCGATGTGCTCTCTAACCAGGCACTGTCGTGTATCGATTTATCAAAAGAAATAGAGACCAATGAGCCGATAACAGAATCATTACTGGAAGTTTTGCTTGCCATTGAATTTTTGAAAGAAAAAGATAAGCGTTATAGCCTTACAGCTTTAGCAAATGAGTATCTCACACAAACTTCAGAACTTAATCAATTAGGAGCAGTAAAAAGCTACATTGTAAACGGTGGACCTTTTAAGAATTTAACACAGGCCTTGAAGGGTGATATTCCAGAATTCGATCAAAATATTTGGAGTACAGAGAAATCAATACGAGGAATTGAACAAGGTGCAAAAGCAGGAGGAATACAACGGGTTCTAGCTTTTGCTAAAGAAATCCCAGAATTTAAGAAAGCTACCAAGATGTGTGATTTTGCCGGTAATTCGGGATATTATTCGTTTGCACTGATGCATGAAAATCGCAAGCTGCATGCACATGTGTACGATTTAGAAATTGTTTGTGAAACAGCTAATAAAATTAAGAAAGATGAAGCTGGATTTGACCGCATTTCATACCACGCATTTGATGTAAGAGCAGGTGATGATTTTGGCAGTGGGTACGATTTGTTTTTTAGCTCACACTATTTATACGAATTAGGAGCAACTAATCGCTTAATCGATTTATTGAAAAAGGTAAATCGATCGATGAAATTAGGTGGTTTGTTCATATCCAACCACATTGCCGGAAAAGTTAATGGAGATCATCGTCTTACGCTTGCCATAGTAGAACTAATGACACGTAGCATGGGGTTTCCAACGCATTGTTTACCCGAAAAAGTACTGAGAAATGCACTAAGCGAAGCTGGTTTTGGAAAATTCAGAGTAAAAGCTCCTGATGAACGATTGGCTTCCCCTACTATGCTTTTATCAGCAATTAAAATAAAAGAATTATAAGCAATAGTTTAATGATTTTGTAAGAGTTTAAATATTCTCTTGAGCAGAAAATGGACATTGTTCTTTATTGCGTGTAAATAATTAAAAATAGTATAAAATGAAAATTGAGAAAATAAATAATTGGTTTGAACGAAGAGCCACAGGCATAATAAAGAACCGTTGGGCTATTATTATTCTATTTGTTGCTATAGTAGGGACTTCATTTTTGGGATTAAGAAATTTGGTTATGGATTCATCATGGGATAGTTATTTCCTTGAAAATGATCCTATGCTGTTGAAAACTGATGAGTTTAAAGAAATTTTTGGCAATGATAGTTATGTTGCTGTGCTTACAGAATGTGACAATTCCTTTACTAAAGAGTCATTGGAACTTATTCGTGAACTTTCTAATGAACTGCTTGACAGTATTTCGTATGCAGATAAAATAACATCGCTTACCGATATTGAATTCATGGTGGGAACAGAGTATGGAATGCAAATTGAACAAATTGTTCCCGAGGTAATTCCTTCAGATAAAAAGAACTTGGAAATAATCAAAAATAAAGCCTTTTGTAAACCAAATATAGCAAGAAGATTAGTATCAAAAGATGGTCGGCTTTCATGGATTATTTTAAAACTCCGTACTTTTCCTGAAGATTCTGTTTGGATGAAAATAAATCATAATTCTGTGGAATATTTTACAGGAGAAGAAGTTGAGAAAATTATTAGAAAAGACAAATATAGTGCAATATCTCCCAGGGCTACAGGCTTGCCTTATTTGAATTATAAAAAGCAAAATTATTTTGGAGCAGAAACTGGTAGAGTGATGGGAATTGCTTTATTATTAGCAATTATTGTGTTGGTGCTTGCTACCAAATCATTTCGGGGTGTAGTTGGACCTTTACTAACATCGGTAAGTTCTATTGTAATTATTTATGGAATATTTGGATATGTTGGTTATGCAATTAACAGCTCAATGATGTCTGTTCCTATTCTGCTCTCGTTTGCTGTTGCCATTGCTTATAATATTCATCTTTTTTCATTTTTTAAAAAGCAATTTACCTTTCATGGGAAAAGAAAAAAAGCGATTGTCGAATCTGTTAAAGAAATGGGATGGCCTATTATGTTTTCAGCATTAACGACTATGGCAGCATTACTTACATTTTTACTTATTCCGATGGCTCCTCTACGTTTTGTTGGGCTTGCTACATCTGCTTGTGTATTACTTACATTCCTTATTGTTTTATTGTTTATGCCTGCTTTATTAAGTTTTGGAAAAGACAAAAAACCAAATCCTGTAATTAGGGAAAAAGGAGGTCGTTGGCTCGATCGTAAAATGGGTGATTTAGGTGCATTTGTATTTTCACATTCTAAAGGTATTGTTGCCGTTTTTATTATTCTAGCTGTTTTTTTCGCAATTGGCATAACAAAAGTCGAATCGGCTTTTGATATTGAAAAAACCATGGGGCGTAAAATTCCTTATGTAAAAGATATTCTTGATATCAGCGAATCGGAATTGGGTTCGATATATTCATACGATTTATTGATAGAATTTCCGGAAAATGGGGAAGCAAAACAACCCGAAAACTTAAAAAAATTAGATGAAATTGCAGGATATGTAGAAAATTATGAGCTCACAAAGCGAACAACATCCATTCTTGATATCCTTAAAGATCTGAATCAGACATTAAATGAGAATAAGGAAACTTATTATCGTATTCCGGATAATGAAAATCAGGTCGCTCAAATGCTTCTCTTATACGAAAATTCAGGAGGAACAGAATCGGAATATTGGATTGATTACGATTACAAACGCTTGCGCTTAATGGTCGAGTTATCAACTTATAATTCTCGTGAATCCGAAAGAGAATTACAAGAGATTCAGGGAAAAGCCTCTGAACTATTTCCTGGAGCAACGATAACTGTAGTGGGGAGCGTACCGCAGTTCACTACCATGATGCAATATGTCGTAAAAGGACAAGTTCAATCATTTGCTTTAGCATTAGTTATTGTTATGCTTCTTTTAATGCTTGTTTTCGGAAGTGTACGAATAGGATTAATAGGCTTAATTCCGAATATAGCTCCGGCACTTGTTGTGGGTGGTGTAATGGGATGGCTGGATATTCCTCTTGATATGATGACTGCAACTATTATTCCAATGATACTGGGATTAGCGGTGGATGATACGATTCATTTTATAAATCATGGTCATTTGGAGTTTACCAAAACTGGAAATTATAAAAAATCAATTATTAAATCTTTCAGAACGGTTGGCGTGGCTTTAGTATTGTCAACTTTGGTAATATCAGCTAATTTCTTGGTTTACACCACATCTTCTGCTTTACAATTTATCAATTTGGGAATACTTGCTATTATGGGAATGTTATCGGCTTTACTTTCCGATCTTTTTATTACACCAATATTATTTAAAAGGTTTAGAATTTTTGGAAGAGAAAAGAACTAATTAATAATGGATAGATGAAAATTGATAAATTTCACATTATCATTTGTCCATTATAAACTAATACCGATTGGATAAATTAGTGGACTATAATTTTACAAATAATTGCTTGAGTGTTTTCCGATACTGGGAACAGTCTACGATTTCACGCTCCACTTATTAATTAGCTTCCTATTTATTCCATCGGTATTAGACCTTACTAATTTCGTTCGCAATGGCACATTAATTATTACAAATGGTATAACAATTAAAACAAACAACTATGTTCAGTATCGATTTTACACTAGGAAACGGATGGATATTAAGTCTGCTGTTAATAATAATCTCTTATACCCCCATGGCTTTAGGAGGGAAAGCTGCTAAACGTTTGACTAACTTTTCATGGATGAGCAAAAAAAACTACGTTTACTCATCACTTATTTTGTTGATTTCTATTCTTTTTTTAATTATCCCGGTATTCTCATCAATTACTGGAAACAAAGTTCTATTGATTATAGGAGTTTCCCTACTTGTTATTGGTAGTATCGGGACAGTTGTTAGTTTCCATAATTATCTCACTACTCCTCTTAATGAACTTATAACCAAAGGGATGTATCAAATTTCGCGCAATCCGATTTATATATTTGTTTTTATTGTAACAACGGGTATGGCCGTATTATGTACTTCGTATGTAATGGCTATTGGCCTTATTCTATATTTTTTATTGCAACATTCCATAATTATTGAGGAGGAATGGTTCTGTAAAGAAAATTTTGATGATAAATATGAGAAATACAAAAAACGAACAAGGCGATATTTATGAAATTAAGATGAACCATTGTATAAACTAATTTCAATTATCTATTAATAATGCTGAATAAAATCTTTGATATAATCTTATTCTGTGCCGAAAATGCCTTTTTACAGGTTGGTGTTTTTGTAGGGGCTGTACTTCTATTATTTGGTTTTATTAATTACAAACGGCAGGGGAGATTTGTACAATCATTGGAGAATTCTAAAAAATGGCAACCTGTATTTGGCTCTTTATTAGGATTATCACCCGGCTGTGGTGGAGCCATATTTGTGATGCCTCTATATTTGAAAGGGACAGTTACATTTGGCACTGTTGTGGCTACACTTATTGCCACAATGGGCGATTCGGCCTTTGTGTTGATGTCAACACTTCCTAAAAAATACCTTTTGGTATCTTTTATAAGTATAATTGTGGCTATAATAACGGGTTATATTGTTGATAAATTAAATATTGATAGAAAATTTATTCGCCGAAAACAGAAGTTAATTCATAAACTGGAAGGAACTAAAAAACAACATAGTGTTCTGGAAAAGGAACTGGTAAATAAAGGTCTTCATCAAGATTGTATGTGCCATATTGGTCATAAAGAAGGTGACAATATTGATATACTATTGCACCACAATCAGCAAAAACAAGAGGCCAAATGGGTGCATGCATTCACGCATCAATACGCCTATAAAGCATTCTGGATACTTGCAAGCATAGGCTTGATACTTGGGGTATTATTGCTTTTCCAGATAAAAATAAATACAAATCTGGGAATACCTTATTTGGGATTTATTATTGGTATTGCAGGAACATTATTTTCTGCAGTGTATATGATTATTAATAAAAAAATTGTAAAAAATGATACTCACGAAGAAGAAGAAAGTAAGATATTTTCATTGAAAGAAACCCTGATACATAGTGCAGAAGATACAGCTTTTGTAAACACATGGGTGTTTGTTGCATATGTGATTTATGAAATAGCAGTTTTTGCTGTTGGAGGCGAACCTGTTGTTCGCGAATGGATGACTTCAGCAGGTGTTATTTCTGTAATAATTGGTGCCGCAATAGGGCTAATTCCCGGATGTGGGCCACAAATAATCTTTGTATCTCTTTATGCACAAGGTATGTTACCTTTTTCAGCATTGTTGGCAAATGCTCTTTCTCAAGATGGCGATGCCTTATTTCCATTGCTGGCTATTGATAAAAAATCATCTTTAATCGCAACAATTATCACAACAATACCTGCTTTAATAGTAGGACTAACTGTTTATTATTTTTTTAATGGATAAAAAAAGTTATGCAGAAAATTCTTGTTACATATTATTCCGAATCAGGTTCTACAAAACAAATTGCGAAAATAATTTTCGATACAATAATAAATTACGATGTAGATTTAATGGAAGTGAGTAAAGTTGAGCATCTTAATTACGATGGGGTCATTATTGGTACGCCAAATATGTATGGAAAGCCAGCTCCGAAAATCATAAAATTCCTTGAAAAGAATGAAGATAAACTATTGACTAAACCGATTCATCTTTTTTTTACCTGTATGGATTGCTATTTAGATAATGAAATAAAAGAGCATAATGTTGAAATATATACAGACTCAAATTTATCCGGGAAAATAAATATTTTAGAAAGGATGAATTCGTGGGAAAAGAGCCATGCTGTATCAACATATATCCGCAATTTAAAAACGATTCTTCCCTCCCTTACTATATCATCATTAGCCTTTTTTAAAGGTCGTTTACGATTTAAGAGTTTATCGCTTTTTAATAGTATGGTAATGCGAATAGTTTGTTTGGTGAACAGAAATATTAAACAAGGAGATTATTACAAACGGCAGGATGTTGAAATATGGATAAAACAAAAAGATTTTTTTGCAGAATTACTCACAAGCAATAGATCGTGAGAATTGAGATATTGGATCGAGTCGCAAATAACTTACTGTGAGCTCCTTGCGTGGATCTTATTATGCCTGTGATTACCCAGTAAAGTAGTATATAAAATCGAATAGAGTCGCTGTCACAAGAAGAAAACAACAGGATTATAAATTGTAATAACTAATAATAAAATACAAAGAAAATGAAGTATTTCAAATTTCAAATTTTAGTAGGCGTGGTGTTATTGGCAAGTATTAGTGCATCGGCACAATTGCTTACAGGTCGTGATATTATGCAAAAAGTGGATAACCGTCCTGATGGAGATACAAGATTTATGGAGATGACAATGAAGTTAATAAACAAACGGAAACGCGTGCGTGAAAGGAATGTCGAATCATATTCTATGGATATAGGAAAAGATAAGAAAACAATTATGTTTTTTCTATATCCGGGTGATGTAAAAGGAACCGGTTTCCTTACCTGGGATTACGATGAGATTGGTAAAGATGACGATAAGTGGCTCTATTTGCCAGCCATGAAAAAAACGCGTCGTATTAGCGGAGCTTCGGCAAAAGCGGACTATTTTATGGGAACCGATTTTACTTATGACGATATGGGAAGTCGTAGTCTTGATGAAGATATTCATAAGCTTTTGCGGGAGGAAACAATTGATGGGCATAAATGTTGGGTAATAGAATCAACTTCTAAAGACAGTCGTGATATTTATTTAAAAAAAATATCCTGGATTAGGATCGATTGCCTAATACCATTAAAAGTTGAGTATTACGACAAACTGGGCAAGTTGCATCGTAAACTAGCCCTTTCCAATATCGAAGAAATTGATGGTTTTTGGATTGCGAAAAAACTGGTGATGAAAAATGTTCAGACATATCATGAAACAATATTAGAAAAGATAAATCCCAAATTTAATGTGCCAGTTAAAAAAGGCTTATTTACAGTTCCTGAACTCGAAGCTGGAGAATTTTAAAAATAGAAGCTGATGAAAAAATACAACTATATACTTTTGCTCTTATTCTTGCCTTTACTCTTAAATGCGCAAAATAATAAAGATAAAAAGATGACTTTTAACGGTTTTGTTGATACTTATCATGCTGTGAGAAGTAAAAGTCCAAACGATTTTATTAGCTCCAGAAGTAGGTTAAGGGGAGAATTAAAAGTAAGAGAAGGAAATTCGTATTTGTATTCCTCTTTTAATGTTGAAGAGAATAGTATTTTAGAAGACGAATCAGGATTTGAACTAAAGGAGGCTTATTTAAATTATACATCAAATAATTGGAATATAAGAGCCGGACGGCAAATAATTATTTGGGGAGCTGCCGATGGTGTTCGAATTACCGATTTATTATCTCCTATGGATTATACTGAATTTCTGGCCAGGGATTACGATGATATCCGTATGCCAATTGACGCTTTTCGATTTAGGTATTTTAAAGATAATATGAAATTGGATTTTGTTTTGGTTCCTACAGTTACTTCTTTTGTAATCCCTGTTAATTCGGAAAATCCCTGGGCATTTAAATTTTCAAATTTGCCTATAAATACGCAGGTATTTACGGAAAATAAACCAAGTAAAAAAATAGCTAATAGTGAAATTGGTATGCGTTTGAGCTATGCCCTTCCGGGGATTGATTTTTCATTAGCAGGACTTTACACTTGGGATAAAATGCCTGTTTTAAATAGTAAAATAGTTGGAGATACTTTATTGCTAAATTCAGAATATCATAGAATGACCTTTCTGGGTGGAGATGTATCGAAACCTTTGGGACAGTTTGTTTTTAGAGGTGAAGCAGCAGTAAATTTCACGAAGCATTTTTTATGTACAGAGGTTGGAGATGGATTGGCTAATAAAAATACAGTAAATTATTTGTTGGGTATCGATTGGTATCCAGCAGGAGAATGGACTGTCATGACACAATTTTCTTGCGAAAATATTCTGAATTATTCTCATAAAATAGTACAAGTAGAATACAAATCTCTTATTACCAATAAAGTATCTAAAAAATTATTTAATAGCAGCTTGGAAATTTCTGATTTTACCTACTATGATGTAAATAACAATGCTTTTTTTAGTCGTTTTTCTTCAGATTATTCTCTTTCTGATCAAATACATTTATGTGTAGGATACGATTGGTTCTATGGCGATAAAGGGACGTTTGGAATGTATAAAAACAATTCGGAAATATGGTTTAAAGCAAAGTATAGTTTTTAATGGCTCTAGTTTTACTTTTCGATTAATTTATTTTTCAGATAAGATATTACTGTAATTTAAAAAGGTGCTAAACTTTCAGCTTTAGAGAGTTTAAGTATAGGGCCTTGCAAAGTATCAGTTGAGGGCTTAACTTTTTGTCTGGTTTTTTGTAGGAATTCCAATTTGCCGAATGATTGGTTTATTGGTATTTTTGTTTCGCCTGATGAATCCCATATCTAAAATGTTTTGTAGTGAAAATAAAAATATAGGATTCTGAGGGCTTTTTAAAATTACGACTTTCGGATGCTAGTGATTAAAGTTAAAGAGAAAAAGGATTCATTTCAAGTAAATTTCAATACTAGTAAAGACTAGTTGTTTTGGTATTTTTCGCATAGCTTTTTAATCATTTCATGCAGCATAGTATCCAATTTGACAGGGGATAGTATTTCAACTTTATCTGTCATTGTTAAAATCCATCTCGCAAAGCCGTTTAGGTCAGGGTTCAAAAACTTCATGTTTATGTAGTCTCCATTTTCCTGTTCGCTTAAAAAACCATACCAGTATTTTGACTCATGCAGCCAAAGAGCCAATTGTTTACTTACTTTTAGTTCAATTTCAAAATATTGATGCTGTTCTTTTTCTCTTTTCAGATATTCTTCGAATGCCTTGTCTAATTTTCTATCGTAAGTTATACTGCTTACTTCCAGTTCTCTGATTCGATCGAGCCTAAAATCGCGGTAATCGCACCTTAACCTGCAGTAAGCAATTAAGTGCCAGTTTAAAGCATAAAACACCAAGCCAACAGGTTCCACTTCCCGTAATGTAAGTTCTTGCTTGTAATGGGCAAAATATCCTAATTGTAAGACTTTTGACTGTACCAAGGCTTGCTGAATATCTTGAAGGTAAATTGAATCTCTTTGGGGAGCTTCTGTAAATCCGGTAAATACCTTAACCGAATTATCCAGCTTCTCTAAAACATTTTTGTCTTCGGCATTCATTACCGATTTTATTTTGTATAAAGCATCTTGAAAAACACGATCTACATTTTTATCAGATATATGCGGAATCAGTTTGCCAGCCAACAGTATTGCAGATGCTTCTTCTGTGGTAAACATTACTGGAGGTAGAGAATAGTTATCATCTAAAAAATACCCAAGGCCGGCTTCAGCACCAATCGGAATTCCTCCTTCTTCAAGAGCTCGTATATCGCGGTACACGGTTCTTAAACTTATCCCAAATCTGTCCGCTATTTCTTGCGCCTTTATAACCTTTTTGGTTTGGAGTTGCGTTAAAATTGCCTGTAATCTGTCTATTCTGTTCAAAACTCTTACTTGCTGTTGGTTTATTTCTAAAAGGATAAGAATCCGGAATATCATTTCCAATTAAAGAGCTGATACTCCGGGATATTTTTTTTAGTCTCTAAGCCTTTTGAATTAGTTTACCTGATATTGAATTTCGGTAATGTTGTTTGATAGAACCTCGAAATCGCAATTGATATACAGTTCACGACACGATTGTCCGGGGACAATATTTCCGGTTTTCATTTCTTTCATTAATTCATCGTACGAATCTTTTAGTTTATCCCACGCTCCAAGATGGGTTTTCTTTACATGCACAAATTTTTCAAGCTTTTCTAACTTGAATTTATCACTAGAGAATGATTTACCGAATGTTGCTACAGGTAAACAAATCTTTAAATTAAACTCAGCTTCCATATCACAGGTTTCCCAAGTGTAAATCCAGCATTGCGGTCCTGATGGATGTAATCCGGCCTGTACTGCTTCTTTTACAATTTCCTGCGGAAAATCTTCAATATTCTTCACCAGGTCTTTTAGTGTTGTTCTTACTTCCTTTGACACTACGGTCATTGCCGGGGCTGTTTTTGTGTTCATAATATCAATTTTAAATTAATAATACAACAAAGCTAAATGGCACTTGTGACAGCAGTATGTCAGTAGGATTTTTATTATTGAATTATTTTCACCTTTAGTTTTAAATTTTGAGGAATTTATTAGTTTTTAGCCTTCAACTTCTTGGGGTACAACCAATATCAATGTGATTGCACACATGATTCGCAAAACCATAACCGGCCTCGGAATAAATGTCATAGACAGCATCAACATTCATTTTCTCCAACTGCTTACGTTCATCTTCGAAGCGGGCAATGGCTGCAATTCTTCCTTTGAAACTGGTAGATTTGAGGCGTTCTATAGCGAATAAGTTCGATTTGTGATCATTCATACAAAGCATTACCAAATTTACTTTATGATGGCTTGACTTTTCGAAGATATTTTCCCAAAATTCACTATCGGCAGCATCGTCCTGCTGAATGTTTTTCCCATCATTTTTTAAACGTTGCACTACATCGTAGTTATAATCCAATCCTAATACTTTCTGTCCGTAAGTTTGGTTCAGTTGGTTGTAAACTGATACTCCCAACTTTCCCATTCCAAACACAAGTATTTCGGCATCACCAATATCGAAAGCCTTATCGTAAATCAAACGCTTTTCTGTTTCAAACTTGCGCAGATTATCCTTAATGAAATGGTAAATTTTATGTGCCTTTGAATTCAGTGGCGAGGAAATAATAAATGTAATGGCAACCGAAATTGCAATTGTAACCAACCAATCTGAAGGAATCAAACTTTTTGCGACGGCGATAGAAGTAATAATTAAACCAAACTCGCTAAAATTTGCAAGAGTTAAAGAGGTAAACAAAGATGTTCTTGCACGGACTCTAAACCTTGTGAATACAAAAAAATAGAGAATTACTTTAAGGTTAATCGTTAAGGCTAATACGCTGGCTACAATAAACATCTGAAGATTTGGTAATCCCATTAATCCAATTGATAAGAAGAATCCAATCAGAAAAACATCTTTAAAGTTCATCAAAGAATCTGCAAGTTCTTTTGCCTTTTTATGATTTGAAATTAGAATGCCAACAATTAATGCTCCCAAATCAGCTTTTAAGCCAACAAATTTGAACAGTTCAGCTCCCAAAATTAAAGCAAGAAAAAAACCGTACAATACTAATATTTCACCATGTCCTATCTTATCAAGAATGAGCATCAGTAAGGGACGAATGCAAATAAACAGCACAGGCAAACCTATCGCCCATACAGAAGGAAGTTCATCAGCAACCAATACAATATATAAAACAGCAAAAATATCTTGTATAATAAGAATTCCAATAGACAGTACCCCGTAAGCAGATTTCAATTCGCTTTTATCTTCTAAAATCTTTACCGCATAAATGGTGCTCGAAAAACTAAGTGCAAATCCAATGATTAAGGCCTGTTGCCATGTGAAATCTGTGAAAATATGTAGTGATGTGTAGCTTAAACCAAATAATATAAGCCCCATAGATAAAGTCACCAGAAGCATATGTATGGATGCTCCGCCCCAAACTTCTTTATGTAAGAGGTCTTTTATTCTCAATTTGAGACCGATGGAGAATAAAAGCAAGGTGATTCCCAGCTCAGAAATATTTTGAATTAAATCATTTGATTCTGCACCAAAATACGTAAGCGTAAAGCCCGCAATTAGATATCCAACCATTGGTGGAAATCCAATTAATTTTGCAAGAAGACCAAATGCGAAGGCAATAGCCAGCCAAACAGGATCCATAGTAGTTTTTTTGAGATTATATCCGCCAATAGATTAATAAAAACTGCAAGTTTGCAACCTATAGTAAAACATTACCTTTAACAGATAATTTTGGTCACGGATAACTAAAAATAGAGATAATAATTTTAGTACTGGCCTGAAGCAAACAAATTTGTAAATAAAAATATCATTTTGATGCAAAATTTAAGGTTTAATACGATTCTATTGATTTAGAATCGTGTTGCAGTAGTATTCTAATCTGCTTTTTAGTTTAAAATTGAATCTAACTTTCAACAATAATAGGATACTGCTTTTGTTTACCTAATATTGGTATTTAGTTTGATTTTAAATTAGCTGACAAGCTTCAATTTGCAATGCTTAGATTGGCATTTTTCTCTTACATTTGAAGTAAAATTAGAAATTACTTAAAAATATTATACGTTATGGCTATTAGTAAAAAAGCAGAAGAAATTTTGAACAAGCAAATTAATGCAGAATTTTGGTCTGCTTATTTTTATTTATCAATGTCAAACTATTGCAATGCGAATGGCATGCCCGGTTTTGCTAACTGGATGAAGGTGCAATTTCAGGAAGAAACATCTCATGCTATGAAAATGTTGGATTACATTAACGAAAGAGGAGGAAGAGTTATTCTTGAGCCAATAGCGGAGGTTCCTGCTAAGTGGAATGGTGTTTTGGAAATTTTTGAAGAGACATTAAAGCACGAAGAATTAGTGACTAATTTAATAAACGCTTGTGTAAATGTTGCTATTGAAGAGAAAGACCATGCTTCAGTTAATTTCTTACAGTGGTTTGTTGATGAGCAGGTAGAAGAAGAAGCTACAGTTGGTGAAATCATCGATCAATTAAAAATGTTCGAAGGAAAAGGTCATGGTTTATACATGATGGACAAAGAATTTAAAGCTAGAACTTTTGTTGATGCAACACAAGCATAGTTTTTTTAGATAATATTTGAAATGCCTCACTTTTGTGGGGCTTTTTTTATGATCTTGAACGGTTAAGTCAATAAAAATATTTACTTTTGGATGCAATGGATATGAATAGGTATTTAATAGTAGTGTTTTGTGTGCTCACAGGTTGTGCGGCAGCTGTTCCTTTGGCCAATGGTCAGGAAATGACTGTTGATCATCAACTGTTTGCCGAATGGTACGCCGATCATGTTCATAATCTTGATGAATCTTATTCATCGCCAATACTTGCTCACGTAGAGCATGATCAACTTGCTGGAAAATATACTCCAAATGGTGAAAATATTTCACTACTTGAGAATTTGCCTAAATTCCCTGTAACAAAGCAAGTTATTCCATTGGGAAGTATTCCAATATCGCATGATTATCAATGTTTTTCCGCTTTCCCGGATATTGTTATAAGTACAATACCTGAGGGTGATTTTCACATTAGAGCTCCTGTTTTTGCTTAACTTTCCTTTCCTGTTTTTTCAATAGGAAATTTCATTTGTTATATATTATTCGTTTTCAATCTTGTGATTGAGAACATTTCACACATCGAAATCAACAAATAAAAATGGGTTTTATAGATAGTGCATTGGGTAAACTGTTTGGTAATAAATCAGATAGAGACCTTAAAGAGTTGAGTCCTTACTTAGGGCAGATTAAGGCAGAATACGAAAGAATTACAATTTTAAGTAATGATGATCTTCGTGAAGAATCAGGTAAATTGAAGCAACATATTCAGGATTTCATTAAAGCTGAATATGACGAAATACGAAGCCTTAAAGAAAAGATTGAAAATGGTGGTGTGTCAATCAATGATAGAGAAGAAATCTACGATCATATTGACGAAATTGAAAATGAAATTGACGGTAAAATAGAAGAAGTATTAGGGGAAATTCTTCCGACTGCTTTTGCTATTGTAAAAGATACGGCACGCAGGTTTACCGAAAATGAAGAGCTTGAAGTAACAGCATCTAAATTTGATAGAGATTTAGCTCCCTATCACGATAACATACAAATAGATGGCGACACTGCTGTTTATTTTAATTCCTGGACTGCAGGTGGAGCAGAGATAACCTGGAATATGATTCATTACGATGTTCAGTTGATTGGTGGTACTGTTCTTCATCAAGGAAAAATTGCCGAGATGGCAACAGGTGAAGGTAAAACTCTTGTGGCTACCTTACCTGTATTTTTGAATGCATTAACGGGCAGAGGAGTTCACTTGATTACTGTGAATGATTATCTTGCAAAACGTGACTCTGAATGGATGGGACCAATATACCAATTCCACGGACTATCTGTTGACTGTATCGATAAGCACTCTCCAAATTCAGATGAGCGAAGAAAAGCTTATGCATCTGATGTTACTTTTGGAACAAATAATGAGTTCGGTTTTGATTATTTGCGTGATAACATGGCAACAAATCCTAAGGATTTGGTTCAACGCCGTCACAACTATTCTATTGTCGATGAAGTTGACTCGGTTTTGGTTGATGATGCACGTACACCATTAATTATTTCAGGTCCAATTCCAAGAGGTGAGCATCAACAGTTCGATGATTTGAAGCCTAAGGTTCAGAAATTGGTGAGAGCTCAAAATGATTTGGTAATGAAGATTTTTACCGATTCAAAAAAATTATTGAACAGCCAAGATAAAAAAGAGCTTGAGGAAGGTGCAAAATTATTGCTTAGAACTTTTAAAGGTTTGCCTAAAATGAAGCCGCTTATCAAGTTTTTAAGTGAGCAGGGAAATAAGGCAAATCTTTTGAAAACAGAAAATTTCTACATGCAGGAGAATAACAAAAATATGCACATCATTACTGATGAGTTGTATTTTGTTATTAATGAACAGCACAATTCAATTGAATTAACTGATATGGGAATTGACCTGCTTAGTGCTGATATTGAAGATTCAGGTTTCTTTGTGCTGCCGGATATCGGATCAGAAGTAGCTGTGATTGAAAAATCAGATCTTTCGGATGAAGATAAATTAGTTAAGAAAGATGAAATGATTCAGGCTTACTCCGTAAGATCAGAAAGAGTTCATACAATTAATCAACTATTAAAAGCATATACTCTTTTCGAAAAAGATGTTGAGTATGTTATGATGGATGGTAAGGTGAAAATTGTAGATGAGCAAACAGGTCGTATTATGGAAGGCCGTCGTTACTCAGATGGTTTACACCAAGCAATTGAAGCTAAAGAAAATGTGAAAGTAGAGGCTGCAACTCAAACATTTGCTACTATTACTCTTCAGAATTATTTTAGAATGTATAAGAAGCTTTCGGGTATGACTGGTACTGCGGAAACAGAAGCAGGAGAGCTTTGGGATATTTACAAATTAGAGGTGGTTGTAATTCCTACAAACCGTCCAATTTGTCGTGACGACCGTGAGGATTTAGTCTATAAAACAAAACGTGAAAAATATTCAGCTGTAATTGATGAAATTGTAGTTTTGGTTAAAGCTAAGCGTCCGGTTTTGGTGGGTACAACTTCGGTTGAGATTTCCGAATTGTTAGGTCGTATGCTTAAAATTAAAGGAATTAAGCACAATGTACTGAATGCAAAATTACATCAGCGTGAAGCAGATATTGTAGCGGAAGCAGGACAATCGGGAACGGTAACTATTGCAACCAATATGGCTGGTCGTGGAACGGATATTAAGCTTACCGAGGAAGTGAAAGCTGCAGGAGGTTTAGCAATTGTTGGTACGGAACGTCACGATTCTCGTCGTGTTGACCGTCAGTTACGAGGTCGTGCTGGTCGTCAGGGTGATGTTGGATCTTCTCAATTCTTTGTGTCTTTGGAAGATGATTTGATGCGTTTATTTAGCTCAGATCGTATTGTGAAGTTGATGGACAGAATGGGACTGAAAGAGGGTGAGGTAATTCAGCACAGCATGATTTCCAAATCGATAGAGCGTGCCCAGAAAAAAGTGGAAGAAAATAACTTTGGTATTCGTAAAAGATTATTGGAGTATGATGATGTAATGAACTCGCAGCGTGAGGTTATTTATAAGCGTCGTCGCCATGCCTTATTTGGCGAGCGTATTCAGGTTGATATTGCCAATATGATGTATGATTTGGCGGAATTGATTGCAAACGAATATCACGGTGGCGATTTTGAGGAGTTTAAAATGGATTTAATCCGTACTTTCTCTGCTGAATCTCCAGTAAGTGAAGAGGAATTCATGAAGGAGAAACCGGAAGTAATTACTGACAAGATTTACGAGGTGGTTTTAGATAATTACAAGCGAAAAGTAGAAGCAATCAGTAAGCAAGCCTTTCCGGTGATCAAAAATGTATACGAATCAAAATCAGAAACGTATGAGAACATCGTAGTTCCATTCACTGATGGATCAAAAATGTTTCAGGTAGTAACAAATTTGAAGAAAGCATACGACAGCAAAGCTGAAGATTTGGTTCGTTCTTTCGAGAAGGTTTCTATTTTAGCAACTATAGATGATTCATGGAAAGAACACTTGCGTGAGATGGATGACTTGAAGCAGTCTGTTCAGAATGCTTCTTACGAGCAAAAGGATCCATTGTTGATTTACAAGTTTGAATCATTCAATTTGTTTAAGGTAATGATTGAAACTATAAATAAGAGTGTTGTTAGCAGTCTTATGAAAGGACATATTCCATTGTCAGATCCTGAAGATGTTAGGCAGGCAGAAGAGCGAAAGAGAACAGATATGAGTAATCTGAAAACGACCAAAGAAGAAATGGGACGTGGGGGCGAAAAGGCAGAGCCTAAAAAAATGGAGCCTGTAAGAGTTGCTCAAAAAGTAGGTCGAAATGAGCCTTGTCCTTGTGGCAGTGGTAAAAAATTCAAACAATGTCATGGAAAAGGAGTTCCTGCTTAATTTTCATAATTAAAAAAATCATATTAAATTCACATGGATTGTTTCGATCAGCGATACGATCCATGTAGTTTTATTTACCAAATTTAAAAACACATATATGTTGCTTTCAATCCTTTGGGATATCGATCCGGAAATATTTAGAATTGGCCCTATAGCTGTCCGTTGGTATGGATTGCTATTTGCTTTAGGTTTTTTATTAGGATATTACATCGTAGAAAAGATGTTTAAGAAAGATGGTATTCAACTGGAATGGCTTGATAAATTATTTCTATTTACTATGATTGCAACTGTAGTAGGTGCCCGTTTGGGACATGTGTTCTTTTATGGGTGGGAATTTTATTCTCAGCATCCGGTAGAAATTATTAAAATTTGGCGTGGAGGATTAGCATCTCACGGTGCTACAATAGGAATTATTGTTGCCTTGTGGTATTATTCTAAAAAAGTCAGCAAAAAATCAATACTTTGGATATTGGATTACGTGGTAATTCCAGTTGCTTTGGCAGGATGTTTTATTCGTTTGGGTAATTTTATGAATTCGGAGATTATTGGAACTCAAACTCACTCCGAATGGGGTTTTCAGTTCATTAGAGCTTCTATTTATGAGCCAAAAGCACCACGACATCCGGCACAGCTATACGAAGCAATTTGTTACCTGATTTCCTTTCTTGTATTGTCGTTTATGTATTGGAAAACCAATGCAAAACAATACAGCGGTCGATTATTTGGAGCTTTTTTCGTGATGATTTTTACAGCTCGTTTCTTTATTGAGTTCATTAAAGAAAATCAAGAAGCTTTTGAGCAGGGAATGGCGTTGAATATGGGACAATTATTAAGTATACCATTCGTTTTAATTGGATTGTTCTTTTTTATACGATCTTTCAAAATAAAACCAGTGGCATAATTATAAAATGCATAGAAAAAGCCGAATCATTTCTGATTCGGCTTTTTTTTGTAGGAGTATTTTTTTTCGATTTAATTTATGGTGATTTTGAATGTTAAGCTTCATTCAATATTTCCAAATCAATTCCCATTTTCCGCATTAAAATTGGAGCGTTAAAGGTTTTGCAAAATCCTTTTTGCACTTTGTAGTCGAAATAAAGTTGATCACCATCAATTTTAATATCAAAAAAGCGATTCTCAACCTGTCCAGGCAATTCTTCTTCCAATATCGATAACTCCAAATCATGTGTTGCTACCATCGCCACAGCATCATGTTTTACCAATTGCTTAATTAATGCACGCGATCCGGTATGTTTATCTTTAGAGTTGGTACCTCTCAGAATTTCATCCAACAGCAGTAATGTCTTCTCTTTATTATTCACCTTTTTAATAAGCTGCTGAATTCTTTTTAGTTCGGCATAAAAGGAAGATTCATTCTCTTCTATAGAATCTTTAATTCTCATGGATGTATTAATTTCTACATTCGAAACCGTCATTTCCTGAGCACAAACAGGAGCGCCCGCTAAAGCCATCACTATATTTACCCCAACTGTTCGCAGGAAAGTACTTTTTCCGGCCATATTCGATCCTGTAACAATATGCACAGTTCCTGGTCCGTTCAGCTGATAGTCATTATTTACCCTTGTTTTTTCATCAATCATCGGATGGCCAGCTTCTTTCAAAGACAATTCAAAATGTTTATCTGAAATATTTGGAAAAGACCAATCTTCATGATTAAAACTTAAGTTTGATAAGCTGGATATAGCTTCAATTTCACTGATTGCATCAAACCATTTTTCAATGTCATTGCCGTATTTTTGCTTCCACCTGTCAATGCGAAACAAAATGTGTAATTCGTAGAAAAACAAAAGGTTGAAAAGGAATTGAACCACAAGGTTTAAGCGCTGATCCAGTAATTCTATTAAATTGGTCAGTTGGTTTATTTTCTTTGAAGTAAGTTTGTCATTACTTGCCAATGCATTTTTAAGATCATTCAATTTTTCAGATTTCCAATCCTCTTTTTCGAACTGTTCAATGATGTAGGAGTATGTTTTGAGCATTTCCCCTCTTTTTGAAGTTTGTTCATGTTCCAGACTAACTTTTTTGCTATTGAAATAATGTATTCCAATATTAGCCAGTATCATAATTGTAATAGGGGCTTGCGAGCCGATAAAAGAATATATCAAGGCTGCCAATGAAAGAAAAGGCATGATTGTAACAGCAATTTGTAATACTCTTTTTCCATGAAAAGGAGAGGGATTTTTACCCCATTCAATCACAAACTTAGGATCGTCATATTTTAGTTTACTTGTAAAACCATATTGGATGATATTCTGTCTCCAATCAATTTTTTTCGCCAATTCCTTAACAGCCTCTTGTCTTTTGCTAATCTCTTTATTTAACGATGGCTTAGAAAGCCAGCTAGCGAGAGTATCATTTCCTGTTTTTGTTACACTTCGGTTAATTAACTGAAAAAGGGAATGCTTGCCAAATACATCTAAGTCTGATGAATAAGAATGATTCGGCTTTAAATATTCTTCACCATTGTAAAAAAGATCACTGTGCCTTGTCTTTAAGCAATGAATTTCATTTTCGTTAATTTTAACTAAAGCTTGCCACCTTTTTATATTTTTACTGTTTTGCTTGTATTTTCTTACAAAATAAATTAGCAAACAGACTAATATAATAGCTACAGTGCTCGCAATTAATAGAGAATAGGAAAGAATGACATAAAATAATACGAATGCTCCAATCGCGCTTATCAAACGTAAGAAAGAAAGGTTTCTATTTTGCTTTTGCAGATCAGAGATTTGCTTATTAAATGCATTTATTCGGTCAGTATAATAGGATTGTTTTTGATTCATATTTATTTGTTGTTGAAATTAGAGGTGCTAAAATAAACAAAAGATTGAGTTTTGTATTCCAATATACTAAACTATAAATTGATTTTTATGAATCAACTAAATTGATGAGTGTTAGGTTTGCTTGAACCTTAAGCTTGCCTTAATTTCGATTAAATTTGGTCGTTTCAGTACGAATGAGGGTTCTGATTTACTATTAATAACCATTCGTATTCTTCATGAAAGAATAAATTTGACAGTATTTTGTATTTTTTCAGGAAAGACCTATGTATGTGTAATCATCGCTTTATAATCTTTAGTGTATTATTAAGTTTATTTTATCTATTAAATTCACGCATTCAAGTTTTTTTATTTCATATTCAAGAAGGTAATTAAATCAATTGCGCGATTTGTTTTTATTGATCTGGTAATCGACTTGTGTTTCATTAGCAATTAGAGATAAAAGACAATAAAAAATCCAGCAGAACATGAACATTCTCTGGATTTTAAATGAAAATTACGTTCAAACCTTCGTTTTATTCTCTGGTTTGCCCATCTCCGGTAATCAACCATTTGTAGGAGCATAATTCTTCCAATCCCATAGGTCCCCGAGCATGTAATTTTTGTGTACTAATCCCAATTTCAGCCCCTAATCCAAATTGTGCACCATCTGTAAATGCAGTTGAAGTATTGGAGTAAACTGCAGCGGCATCAACCACTGAGTAAAAGTCACTTATGGTTGTTGAATTCTCACTTATTATAGCCTCGCTGTGCTTAGAACTGTACCTGTAAATGTGATCTGTAGCCTCCCGAAAATCATTTACTGTTTTAATGGACATTTTGTGACTTAGAAACTCATTTCCAAAAGAAGATTCATCTGCTTTTTTAAGCAAAGTATTTGGGTAGGTATCCTTAATAGTGTTGTAAGAATCTTGATCTGCAAATATTTCAACATTCTTATCTTGTAATTTACTTACAAGAGCTGGCAAATCTGCAAGTCGTTTTTTATGAATTATAAGACAGTCTAATGCATTGCAAACGCTTACTCTGCGGGTTTTTGCATTAAACACAATCTGCTTTCCTTTTTCTAAATCCCCATCTTTGTCAAAATAAGTATGCACAATACCTGCTCCAGTTTCAATTACAGGAATTTTCGAATTTTGGCGCACCGAACTAATTAGATTTTGAGAGCCTCTTGGTATTAAAACATCTACAAAACCAATAGCGTTCATTAATTCGGTGGCAGCTTCTCTTGCAGATGGCAGTAACTGAATAATCTCCGGATCAATTTCATTTTTGATAAGCGTCTTTTTTATTAACTCGACAAGAACGGTATTCGAATTTTCGGCATCGCTTCCACCTTTCAAAACGCAGGCATTACCAGATTTAAAGCAAAGAGCAAATACATCAAGGGTTACATTTGGTCGAGCCTCGTATATAACACCTACCACTCCTAATGGAACACTTATCTTTTTAATTAATAAGCCATTCTCAACAGTTTTTTCCGAAAATACCTTTCCTAAAGGCGAGTTAAGTCGAATTGTGTTTTCAATATCATCTGCTATTCCATTAATTCTTTCTTGGTTTAGTAATAAACGATCGTATTTTGGATCGTATTCAGACATTAAATCTAAATCTTTTTGATTGGCTTCAAGAATTTTCCCTGTAGTTTCTCTTAAGGATATAGAAAGGTCTGTTAGTACATTGTTTATGGTCTTAGAACTAAGTAAACACATGCTTCTCGAAGCTTCTTTGACTTTATGTAGTTGTTCGGTACAGTTCATAGTTTGACTGGTTTTTGGTTTAATCAGGTGTTAACATGTAAATTAAATCTTATTTCTTTATTCAATACAATTAAGTGTATCGACAAGGATCCTTAGTAAAGAAAGAGGTAATCGTAATGAACCAATGGTTTTGCTCCGGTTTTTCCAATATAGCTTTCCGCCTTACTTTTATTGTATTGAGCTTTCCCAAGACCAATAACTTTTCCCGACGAGCCAATTATTTTAATAATATCGCCTTTTTCGAAAAACCCAATTATATTTATGATACCAATTGGCAATAAACTTCTTGCTTTTTGAGAGCACAATGCTTCTTCGGCACCTTTATTAATAACTAATTTAGCCTTTTCAAAACCATCAGATCCTGCTAGCCATTGTTTTACTGTTGACGCTTTCTTGCTAGCCGTAAAACTAGTATGATTCACGTTCTCAGGCGATTTAACTAATTCCAATAAAATATTATCAACACCTCCATTTGCTATGTGTACTGGTATGCCCGATTTGGCAACTCTTCCTGCAATATTGCATTTGGTTAACATGCCGCCTCTTCCAAAATTAGATTTTTCAGTAGTGATGTATTGTTTTAGTTTACTAATGTCTCCATTAACGGTATTTAGTAATTTTGCATTTGAATCATTAGGATTTCCGGTGTAAATTCCATTGATATTACTAAGTAAATATAGCGCTTCAACATCCATCATAGATGCAATTAATCCGGATAGTTCATCATTATCAGTAAACATTAATGCAGTAACTGAGACAGCATCATTTTCATTAATAATTGGTAGAATTCCATTATTAAGAAGAGAATTTAAACAGTTTTTCATGTTTAAATAGTGCTCTCTCGTTCTGAAATCTTGTTTTGTGACAAGAACTTGCGCACATTCTATCTTGAACTCGCTAAGAAAAGATGAGTAGTTATTCAATAGCTCTACCTGACCTACAGATGACCATACTTGTCTTGCAGATACAGTATCAATTTTATCATGTAGTTTCACCTTGCTTTTTCCTGCCGCAACAGCCCCCGACGATACAAGAATACATTGTATTCCTTGGTTTCGTAGAGAGGATATTTGATGGACTATGTTTTTAATTCTAGATGTATTTAATTCCCCGTTCTTAGTTGTAAGAACATTGGATCCGATTTTAATGCAAATTCGTTTCATATTTATTATATGGATATGACAATTTAAAGTGCAAGAATTGAATTCTGACACTTCGAATTAGAATGTGTTAAATTGTAAATGCCTTTTCCATGAATAGTGAAAGGCAAAAAGAATAATTTATTCTAGTTGTTAAATTGAGAAATACCCAACGGGACGAGTAGGATATAGGCAGGAGGATGTGTAACACAGTAATGCAGAAGTAAGCTGCAAGCTTATTACTTCAATTTGTACTCTTTTTTGAATAAGAAATTTCATGCCTCTCATTTCGCTAACGCTTGATAATTACAAATTCCCCCTTTGTATTAATATATCAAATATAGGCTTTTTTTGCAAGATGATTCCTTAGGTGCTGATATGTTGCGTATTGTGAATTGTATGAAAAGGTTTGCGTAAAAAAATAAAAATAGAATGCAGATTCGTTTTGGGTGTGTTAAGTCTCAAATTTTCAGAGACTAGTATCGTTTGGTTGTATAGAGAAAAGTATTAGTAAGATATTTTTCAAATAATTAGATTTTTTCTGGAATAATTGACTTTTCAATTTTATATCTTTGTTATTGATATAAAAAACAAATATGACTGTACATACAAATCCATTACTAAACGAATTTACGACACCATACGAATCAGCTCCATTCGAAATAATTGAGTTGAAACACTTTCTTCCTGCATTTAAAGAGAGTGTTGAAATGGCAAGGACAGAAATTGATCAGATCACTGATAATATTGAAAAGCCAAATTTTACAAATACGATAGAGGCTTTGGAGTATTCAGGTCATAAATTAGATCGGGTGGCTTCTATTTTCTTCAATTTAAATCATGCTGATACAAATGATGAAATGCAAGCGCTGGCAAGAGAAGTTTCGCCTATGCTAACAGAGTTTTCAAATGATATTATCATGAATGAAAAACTATTCTCTCGTGTAAAGGAGGTTTATTCTCAAAAGAAAGATTTAGAGCTAAGTATTGAACAGGAAAAATTACTAACTGATCGGTACAAATCTTTTGTGAGATCAGGAGCGAACCTGGAGAAAGAAAAAAAGGATCAGATCAGAGAAATATCAAAAGAACTCTCTAAATTAACCTTACAGTTTGGAGAAAACGTATTGGCAGCAACTAACGATTTCGAGCTTTATATTACCGATAAAAAAGATTTATCCGGTCTTCCGGATGGTATTATTGAAGCTGCAGGTGCTGTTGCGAAGGAGAATGATAAGAAAGGATGGGGTTTTACTCTTCAGTTTCCTAGTTATGTTCCTTTTATGCAATACTCAGATATTCGCGAATTACGTGAGAAAATGTTTAAAGCATATTCTTCTCGTTGTTTTAACGACAAATACGACAATCAAAAGACTTTAAAACGGATTGTTGAATTGCGTTTGAAAAGAGTTCAGTTGTTTGGATACAATTCCTACGCAGATTTTGTTTTGGAAGAGAGAATGGCGAAAAAATCAAATCACGTTATTAATTTCCTTACTGAATTATTAGATGCTTCAATGCCAAAGGCAAACGAGGAATTTAATGAATTGCAAGAGTACGCAAAGAGCTTAGGTGCTGATTTTAAACTGGAAAGATGGGATTGGGCTTATTATGCAGAAAAATTAAAAACAGACAAATTTGATGTGAATGATGAAATTACCCGACCATATTTTGAACTGGAAAGAGTGAAAAAGGGTATTTTTTCATTAGCAACACGTCTTTATGGAATAGAATTCAATATCAATCCTGCTCTTTCAAAGTATCATGAAGAAGTTGATGTGTATGAAGTGACGAATGGGAAAGGAGAATTTCTGTCCTTATTATATACCGATTTTCATCCTCGAAATTCAAAACAGGGAGGAGCGTGGATGACATCATTTGTAGATCAGTATCGTAAAAATGGTTCGGATCATCGACCACATATTTCTATCGTGTGTAACTTTACAAAACCAAGTGAAACAAAACCATCTTTACTTACTTTTAATGAGGTAACTACATTTTTGCATGAGTTTGGTCACGCTTTGCATGGAATGTTATCAAAATGTACTTACAGTAGTCTTTCAGGTACAAACGTATACCGCGATTTTGTTGAATTGCCATCCCAATTTATGGAAAACTTTGCTACGCAAAAGGAATGGCTTGATGATGTGGCAGAACACTACGAAACAGGAGCGAAAATTCCGGGCGAAATAGTACAAAAGATTATTGACAGCGAAAATTTCCTAAGTGGTTATTCATTTGTACGTCAAATTAGTTTTGGACTAAACGATATGGCTTGGCACAGTGTAACAGAGCCCGTAGCCGATGAAGTTTCAGTCTTTGAGGATAAAGCAATGTCTGCAACTGAATTGTTTGATAGGGTTGAAACAAGCTGTATGAGTACTTCCTTTTCGCATATTTTTGCAGGAGGTTATGGTGCTGGTTATTACGGATATAAATGGGCAGAGGTTTTGGATGCAGATGCTTTTGACGCTTTTAAAAGTACTGGAATTTTCAATAAAGAAATTGCAAATTCATTTAAAGAAAATATTCTTGAAAAAGGGGGCAGTGATCATCCAATGAACCTTTATCTAAAATTTAGAGGTAAAGAACCATCCATCGAGCCTCTTTTAAAAAGAAGCGGATTAAAATAAATATTGTATATATTATAATACCAGGGCTATTCATTTAATGAGTAGCCCTTTTTTTATACTAAAGACCTAAAGTAATCATAAGTATGATACTTGTGTAAGATGAAAAGACATTTTAGCGATGTGTAAATCAGATGAAATGCTGTCAAACCTATTTTCATAAGTGAAAAATTGACGTCTTTTTTTGATGATTTGAATAAACATGTTAAAAAAAATATACTTAAAATATGTTTTTGTCTGTTTATAAGGAGATTACATCGATAATAAATTTGGCGAATTTTCTTGTATTTAAACGCGGTGAATCTATTTTTGTCGGCGAATTTTAAACACTTAAACAACAATTTAAAAATGGCTTTTGTAACCAAAGAAAAGTTTTTGTCAAAAGACTGGCTAAATGCTTATGCGTACTTAATTTTAGGAAGTATTATTTTTGCTGTGTCTGACATCTTATTTGTAGTACCGTACAAATTAGCTCCTGGTGGGGTTTATGGTATTGCAACAGTTCTAAATACTTTGTTTAGCTGGAAAATTAGTTATTGTACTCTTGCAATGGAGATTCCATTGTTAATTTTAGGTACAATTATTTTAGGTCCAAGATTCGGGGTTAAAACAATGGTAAGTATTGGCATCATTTTATCCACTGTTTGGTTTATGGAGACCTATGTTTCACCAGACTATGCAAAGGTAATTGCTGATCCGATGTTGAATACAATTGTTGCAGGTGTGTTTTATGGAATCTCAATAGGATTCATTTTTAAATCGCGTGCAACTTCCGGGGGTTCTGATATTATTGCAATGATTTTAGCTAAATACATAAAGTTGTCATTGGGTAAATTGGTAATGATTGTTGATAGTATTATCGTACTTTTCACATTAGTTCAGCCCAGTGAAACTGGTACTATGGGATGGGAGTTTGCAATTTATTCATTAATTATTATCTATATTGAAGGTAAGATAATCGATATGGTGGTAAGTGGAGCAAGCTATCATAAAACAGTAATGATCGTTTCTGATCAGTACGAGTCTATTTCTTTGAAAATTAAGAATGACTTGATGCGTGGAGCTACAATTTTCACAGGAACAGGAGCTTATTCCGGGGAAGATAAGAAAATGATTTATTCAGTAATGAGTCGAAGAGAATTAGAAATTCTTAAATTGCATATTAGAGAAGTTGATCCTAATGCTTTCGTTAATGTTACTGAAGCAAATGAAATTCTTGGAGAAGGATTTAAATCTCTGAATGAAGATTAAACAATTATTTTATTATTTGTTTTAAATCCCTCCATTTTGTGGCGGGATTTTTTTATTTTTGCGGGTAAGTGTGATATTCATTTTTTCGATTATTGAAAAAAAAGAATTTATTGTTTGTAAAAACAGACTCTCTATTATTTAGGCATGCATTGTGTTTGTTGTGCATGGAGCAAATGGATCCACATTAAAATATATATGTAAAAAGTTGCAAAATAATTTGATTTTCAAGAAAATTATTACGTATTTTGCGACCTGTTTGAAAAGCGTTTAAGGAAAAAAATAATCTGGACTATGTCAAGAGTTTGTCAAATTACTGGAAAGAGCGTAATGGTTGGGAACAATGTTTCTCACTCAAAAAGAAGAACTAAGAGAAGATTCTATCCAAATCTTTTCGATAAGAAGTTCTATCTTCCTGAAGAGGATCGCTGGATTGAGCTAAGAATTTCTGCTGCAGGAGTACGCCTAATTAATAAATTAGGAGTAAAAGGTGCACTTACAAAAGCTCAAGAAAAAGGATTTATTAAAAAATACTAAAAAGGCATAGAAGATGGCTAAAAAAGGTAATAGAGTGCAAGTAATTCTTGAGTGTACCGAGCATAAAGCAAGTGGTATGCCAGGAACTTCAAGATACATTACTACTAAGAATAAGAAAAACACTCCAGATCGTATGGAGATGAAGAAGTATAATGCTATTTTGAAAAAAGTAACTGTTCACAGAGAAATTAAATAATTGAGATATGGCTAAGAAAGTAGTAGCATCCCTACAGAAAGGTGAAGGCCGTGGTTACGCTAAAGTAATCAAAATGGTAAAATCACCTAAGACTGGTTCATATTCTTTTAAAGAAGAAATTGTACCAAACGCAAATGTAAAGGATTTCTTTGCTAAAAAGTAAAGATTTTCATATCATATTGAATTCTAAAAGCTTCCCATTTTTATATGGGAAGCTTTTTTTATATCTTATAGTATTACTTTTTTTCTATAGTTTTTATTCATTTATTGTTAATTGCTTGTGAGTTCATTTTTTTGTACTTTAGCAACTTAAAATTTAATAGGAATGGGATTATTTGGTAGTTTTTCAAAATCAAAAAAAGAAAATCTTAATAAAGGACTTGCTAAGACAAAGGACAGTGTTTTTAAGAAGTTAACTCGAGTTGTAGTTGGCAAAACCACCGTTGATAATGATGTACTTGATGAATTGGAAGAGGTTCTTATTTCTTCAGATGTAGGAGTTGATACAACACTGAAAATTATTGAACGAATTGAGAAACGTGTTGCCGAAGATAAGTTTCTTGGAGCATCTGAATTGAATCGAATCCTAAAAGAGGAGATTGTCGGTTTGTTAGAAGAGAATAATAAAGGTGATTATGAAGCATTTGAATTACCAAAATCAGATAATCCTTACGTTATAATGGTTGTGGGTGTTAATGGTGTAGGTAAAACAACTACCATTGGTAAATTGGCTCATCAATTTAAGAAAGCTGGAAAGAAAGTAATACTTGGCGCTGCTGATACATTTCGAGCTGCAGCAGTCGATCAGTTAATAATCTGGTCGGAGAGAGTTGGTGTTCCTATTGTTGATCAAGGAATGGGTGCAGATCCTGCTTCAGTAGCTTTCGAAACACTTACTCAGGCTAAAATAAATGGTTCTGATGTGGTAATTATTGATACTGCAGGACGTTTGCATAATAAAATCAACTTAATGAATGAGTTGAGTAAAATTAAACGTGTTATGGATAAAGTTATTCCTGAAGCTCCGCATGAAATTTTATTGGTGTTAGACGGATCAACCGGACAGAATGCATTTGAGCAGGCGAAGCAATTTACCTTGGCAACCGAAGTAAATGCATTGGCGATTACTAAGCTTGATGGTACTGCAAAAGGAGGAGTTGTTATTGGTGTGTCTGACCAATTTAAAGTGCCGGTAAAATACATTGGTATTGGTGAGAGTATAGAGGATTTGCAGGTTTTTAATCGAAACGAATTTGTTGATTCGTTATTTAGTTAATCGAATTAATTCATGATATTTGGAAAAGGCTGTCTTACAAAGACAGCCTTTTCTGTTCGTAATCCATTAATAATGTTAATTCAAATGGGATAAAGAGTTTTTTCTCCTATTTTTGCCAAAATTTAAGTCGATAAAAGGAAATCTATATATGAATCAAACGAAAATAAATATTGTTAGTTTGGGTTGTTCTAAGAATTTGGTTGATACTGAATTGTTAATGAAACAGCTTGATGCCAATCAATTTCAAGTTGGCTGTGATGAAGAGAATAGTGATGCAAGAACTATCATTATTAATACCTGTGGATTTATTGGGGATGCTAAAGAGGAGTCTATTGATATGATTCTTCAATATGCAGAAGCAAAAAAAGCTGATAAAATTGACAAGTTGTTTGTTATGGGATGTTTATCGGAACGTTACCGCGATGATTTAGTAAAAGAAATTCCTGAAGTCGATCAGTTTTTTGGGAAATTTGAATGGCAATCTATCGTTAAGGAATTGAATAAGAATTATAAGCCTGATTTTAAGAATTTTAGAATGGTTACTACGCCAAAGCATTTTGCTTATCTGAAAATTTCAGAAGGATGTAATCGATCTTGTTCGTATTGTGCAATTCCTATTATTACCGGTAAACATGTTTCCAGACCGATGGAAGATATACTGGAAGAGGCAAGAGGTTTAGTAAAAGATGGAGTGAAGGAATTGTTAGTGATCGCTCAGGATTTGTCATACTACGGTCATGATTTATATAATGAATCGAAGTTGGCCGAATTGATTCAAAAGCTTTCCGAAATAGATGGTTTGGTGTGGATAAAACTGCATTATGCATATCCCACTCAATTTCCTTACGGAATTCTTAAGTTGATGCGTGAGAATCCAAAAGTTTGTCGTTACCTTGATATTGCACTTCAGCATTCCAGTGATAATGTATTGGGTTTGATGCGTAGAGGTATTGATCGCAAGAAAACCATTGAGTTGATTAATAAAATAAGGCAGGAGGTTCCAGGAATAACTCTTAGAACTACAATGTTAGTTGGCCATCCGGGTGAAACAGAAGCAGACATGAAAGATCTTCTGGAATTTGTCTCCGAAATGAAATTTGAGCGTTTAGGTGTTTTTTCTTATTCTAATGAAGAAGATACTTACGCAGCAATTAACTATGATGACAATATTCCTTTAGAGATTAAAGAAAGCAGGAAAGATGATATTATGGCTTTACAGCAAGATATTTCGAGAGCTGTGAATGAAAAAAGAGTAGGGGCAGAATTAAAGGTGGTGATCGATAGAAAAGATGTAGATTTCTATTATGGAAGAACCGAATTTGATTCGTATGAAGTTGATCCGGAGGTTTTAATTCCAATAAAAGGAGCAGACCTTACAATTGGTCAGTTTTATACCGTTAAAATTAACGATTTTGAAGATTATGACTTATTTGGAGAAGTAATATAAAGGGAAAGGCAGATCGGTTGATCTGCCTTTATTTTTTAAAATAAACTTCCTTGTACTTGATACATCCCGGTTTTCTTTAATTCAAAGAAACAATCGGCGCATGCTTTAACATCAGCGAGCGCATCATGAGCACCATCAAAGCCTTTTTGAAACAGAAATTGATGAAGTTCTGTAAGATTAGGCCACTTGTAACCACTTCTTCCTGGTATTTTGCAAATATTAGTTGTGGTTTTCATGGTGCAAATTTTGGGAATGTCAATCAATCTGCTTTTGATATCTTTCCTCAAAAATTCAGCTCCAATAATTGCTTCATCAAAGCTAATGTTGTGTGCAATCAAAAAATCTGCTTCGTTTAATACCTTGGAAAACTCGTTTAATGCTTCCGTCAAATCAACACCTTCATCAATAGCCTTTTGTGTCGAAATACCATGTACGTTAGATGCTTCAGGAGGAATAATGAAACCTTCCGGGATAACGATTCTATTCGCTCTTTTTATTTCATTATCTCTACTATCATATAAAATCCAGGCTAACTGAACAAGCCTTGGCCAGTTATCTAAGTCGGTAATGGGAGCATTCCAACGTTTCGGTAGTCCGGTTGTTTCTGTGTCGAAAAATAAATACATATT
The DNA here is from genome assembly GCA_016760525.1 of Labilibaculum sp. Taxonomy (GTDB): domain Bacteria; phylum Bacteroidota; class Bacteroidia; order Bacteroidales; family Marinifilaceae; genus Labilibaculum. Next base: position 28,255 of record JAESUW010000021.1, on the reverse strand, counting down.
CTTTCTTTAAAAAAATCTCCATAGAGGAGCTTTTGCAATTAAATATTATATTAAACCAATGCCTTAGCAATATCCAGAGCAACTTCGTAGTTTGGCTCTTCTGTCATTTCAGCTACATATTCTACATGTTTTACATTGTTATCTTTGTCGAGAACAACAATGCCACGAGCGAGAAGACGTAATTCTTCTACAACAAAACCGTATTTTAAACCAAAATCAAGTTCTTTATGGTCTGAGAGTGTAATTAGATTTGTAATTCCTTCAGCACCACAAAAACGGCCTAATGCAAATGGCAAATCATTAGATAAAGTAATTATTTGTATGTTTTTATCAAGAGAAGCAGCTTCCTTGTTAAATCTGTGAGTTTGCGCTGAACAAACACCAGTATCAATAGAAGGAAAAATTGATAAGATCTTCACTTTACCATCAAAATCGGATAGTTGTACTGGCGATAATCCTTGATCAAGAGCTGTAAAATTATTTGCAGTTGTACCTGTTTTTACTTCATTCCCAAGAAGAGTCATTGGATTTCCTGCGAATGCAACTTTGTTATTGTTCTTATTCATAATGATATTTTAATTTTGTCGTTTAAATCAAAGATAATAATTGTTTTGAATTACTCTAAATAAAAACAGAACTGAAATATAAAAAAGCCGGAAAATATTCCGGCTTTTTTTATTCTACTTCTTTATGTTGTTTTATAATTTTGGTTGTTATTTTCTGTTTTGCTTTTTCAAACCCAACAGAAATGGTGTCGCCTTCCGAAATGCTTGCTCTTATAATTACTTCGGCCATTTCATCTTCCAGATATTTTTGAATGGCACGTTTTAACGGACGAGCTCCAAATTGAACATCATAACCTTTTTTGGCAATGAAATCTTTTGCTGCCGTGGATATCTTAATCTTGTATCCAAGATCATTAACTCTTTTGTATAGCCCATCAAGTTCTATATCGATAATTTTATGGATATCTTTCTGGCTTAGTGAATTAAACATGACTAAATCATCAATTCTGTTTAAAAACTCAGGAGCAAATGCTTTTTTTAATGCTTTTTGAATGATACTATTGGTGTAATCATTAGAACTAAATCCTCCAGACTGGAAACCAATTCCTTTCCCGAAATCTTTTAATTCTCTACTTCCAATATTGGAAGTCATAATAATAATACTATTTTTAAAATCGACTTTGCGTCCAAGGCTATCAGTCAGTTGACCATCATCAAGAACCTGTAGCAGAATATTAAATACATCTGGATGAGCTTTTTCTATTTCATCCAAAAGTACGACAGAATAAGGTTTACGTCTTACTTTCTCAGTCAGTTGGCCTCCTTCTTCATAACCAACATAACCTGGAGGCGCTCCAACTAATCTGGATACAGCAAATTTTTCCATGTATTCGCTCATGTCAATTCGTATCAGTGAGTCATTGCTGTCAAACAAGTAGTTTGATAAGACTTTGGCTAATTGCGTTTTACCGACTCCTGTTGGTCCCAGAAATATGAATGTTCCAATTGGTTTGTTTGGATCTTTTAAGCCGGCTCTATTCCTCTGAATGGCTTTAACAATTTTACTAATTGCATCTTCTTGTCCAATAACTTTTCCTTGAAGTTCAGTAGCCATTTTGATAAGTCTGGAGCCTTCTGCCTGAGCTATCCTTTTTACGGGAACTCCAGTCATCATTGCAACAACTTCGGCAATATCATCTTCAGATACTTTTTCTTTCTTAAGGCTAATTTCTTGTTCCCATTTGTCTTTTTCTCGTTCTAAATCTTCCGAAAAGGTCTTTTCCTTATCTCTAAAGCTTGCTGCTAGTTCAAACTTCTGAGCTTTAACAGCTTTAATTTTATTCTGACGGGTTTCTTCTATTTTTCTCTCTAATTCTTCGATAATTACAGGAACGTGAATGTTTGAAATATGTACACGTGATCCTGATTCATCAAGAGCATCAATTGCTTTGTCTGGTAAATGTCTGTCGCTTATGTATCTGGATGTTAGCTTAACACAAGCTTTAATAGCCTCTTCAGTATAGAAAACATTATGATGGTCTTCGTATCGTTCCTTGATATTATTAAGGATTTCCACGGTCTCTTCAGGAGTGGTTGGTTCAACCATAACCTTTTGAAAACGTCTTTCTAAAGCACCATCTTTTTCAATATTTTGACGATACTCATCAAGTGTTGTTGCTCCAATACACTGAATTTCCCCTCTAGCCAAGGCTGGTTTAAGCATATTTGCCGCATCAAGTGATCCTGTAGCTCCACCAGCTCCAACAATAGTGTGAATTTCATCAATAAAAAGAATAATATCAGTTGTTTTTGACAGCTCATTTAAAATGGCTTTCATTCTTTCTTCAAACTGACCACGATACTTCGTTCCGGCAACAATAGAAGCTAAATCTAAAGAAACAACTCTTTTCCCAAATAGAACCCGCGACACCTTTTTTTGAATAATCCGCAAAGCAAGTCCTTCGGCAATAGCAGATTTCCCAACACCAGGCTCACCAATTAATATTGGATTGTTCTTTTTTCTACGACTTAGTATTTGTGCTAATCGTTCAATTTCTCTTTCTCTTCCAACGATTGGGTCCAGAGTACCTTCTTCTGCTGATTTGGTAATATCAATACCAAAATTATCCAATACCGGGGTTTCCGATTTTCCTCTTGTTGTTGTTGTTGCTCTTTTGGATTCTCCACCAGACATTCCACTTTTCCCCTCATGATCTTCCGGATTATAATCTGCCTGTGCTTTTGGGAAGAGTGTTTTTAAGTTTTCTTTCACTTTATTATAATCTATGGTATTGTCCTCTAGAACTTGAGTTACTAAACTCTTTTCATCTTTTAAGATGGCTAAAAGGAGATGACTTGTATCAATAGTATTGTTCTTAAGGGCTTTAGCTTCAAGATATATTAATTTAAGAACACGTTCCGCAGATCTTTGTAGAGGAATATTGTTTTGATCTAAGTCAGATGTAGCATCTGATTTCAGATTTTTCTCTATGTTTTTTCGAATATCGTAAAGGTCAACTCCTAATGAAATTAGAATATCAACAGCAATACCTTCACCTTCACGAAGAATTCCTAAAAACAAATGTTCCGTTCCAATAGCATTGTTACCAAGCCTTTCAGCTTCCTCTTTGCTATAAGAAAGTACATCTTTTATACGAGGTGAAAATTTTGAATCCATATAGTAGTCTTTAATAATTTTATAAACCAAAAATAAATTAATCGGTGAATTTATCCCGATTTTGTAATTGTAGCATTAAAATAACGAAAAATAATTAGATCCAAGCCTAAATTGGCGATCATTTTTTCAAGTCTTATTTCTCTGAATTAGGAATTAAACTAATAATCAAGCGATAATGCTAAAAGCGTTGATATTTATCTTAATTCATTGATAAATATCATTTGCTTTGTTACGCAAAATCTACATATTTTGTTACTTTTGTATTTCCGAGAATTGATTAGAATTTTAAAATAAATATAATGACTACTGGAGAGAGAATTATACGTATTAATATAGAAGAGGAAATGAAGTCAGCCTACATTGATTATTCAATGTCGGTGATTGTTTCCAGAGCTTTGCCAGATGTTAGGGATGGATTAAAACCTGTTCATCGCAGAGTGTTATTTGGAATGGGAGAGTTGGGAATGACTTCAACTAAACCTTATAAGAAATCAGCTAGAATTGTTGGAGAAGTATTAGGTAAGTATCATCCACATGGTGATAGTTCTGTATACATGACAATGGTTCGTATGGCTCAACATTGGTCGTTACGTTATCCTCTTATTGATGGTCAGGGAAATTTCGGTTCAGTTGATGGTGATAGCCCGGCAGCTATGCGTTACACTGAAGCAAGAATGAAAAAAATTGCGGAAGAAATATTAGCAGATCTTGAAAAGGATACAGTTGATATGACTCCCAATTTCGATGAATCTTTAAAGGAACCAACGGTTCTTCCTACACGTATCCCAAATTTATTGGTTAATGGAGCTTCGGGTATTGCTGTTGGTATGGCAACAAACATGGCGCCACATAATTTATCCGATGTTATTGATGCTATTATCACTTATATTGATGATAATGAGGTCTCAATGGACGATTTAATTCGTATCGTGAAAGCTCCGGATTTTCCAACCGGTGGAACAATTTATGGTTACCAAGGTGTTAAAGATGCATTTGAGACGGGTAGAGGTCGTGTTGTTGTGCGTTCTAAAACAAATATTGAAACCACAGACACTGGTCGTGAAAAAATAATAGTAAGTGAAATTCCTTACATGGTTAATAAGTCTGAGTTAATTATCAAAGCAGCAGACTTAATCAATGATAAAAAGATAGAAGGAATTTCAAATGTAAATGATGAGTCTGACCGTAACGGTATGCGTATCGTTTTCGATCTAAAAAGAGATGCAATTGCAAACGTTGTTTTAAACAAGTTGTTTAAATATACTCAAATGCAAACGTCTTTCAGCGTTAATAATATTGCGCTGGTTAAGGGGCGTCCTAAAATGCTGAATCTTAGAGATTTGATAGTTTATTTCGTTGAGCATAGACATGATGTTGTTGTTCGTAGAACTCAATTCGAATTAAAGCAGGCAGATGCTAAAGCTCATATTTTAAAAGGTTTAATTATTGCGTTAGATCATATCGATGAGGTAATTGCATTAATTAGAGGATCTAAAACACCAGAAGAAGCTCGATTAGGCTTAATGTCTAACTTTTCGTTGGATGAGCTGCAAGCCAGAGCTATTTTGGATATGCGTTTGCAGAAATTAACTGGTCTTGAGAGAGATAAGCTGCATGCGGAATATGAAGAGTTGATGAAATTAATTGATTATTTGAAATCGATTCTTGATAATGAGCCAATTCGAATGGATATCATTAAAGAAGAACTTCTTGCGGTGAAAGCGAAATATGGCGATGAAAGAAGAACTGATATCGTTTATGCTTCGGAGGAGTTTAATCCAGAAGATTTTTATGCTGATGAAGAAATGGTAATTACTATTTCAAGAATGGGCTATATTAAACGTACACCACTTGCTGAATTCAAAACTCAAAATAGAGGTGGAGTAGGTTCTAAAGGAAGTATTACCAGAGAAGAAGATTTCTTAGAGCATATGATTATGGCAACAATGCATAATACAATGTTGTTCTTTACAGAAAAGGGAAAATGCTTCTGGTTGAAAGTTTACGAAATTCCTGAAGGAACTAAACAATCTAAAGGTAGAGCGATTCAGAATTTATTGAATATAGAACAAGATGATAAGGTGAAAGCTTACATTAATGTTTTAAATTTGAAAGAAGAAGAATATATTAATAATAATAACATTGTTCTTTGTACTAAGAAAGGGATTATTAAGAAAACTTCATTGGAAGCTTATTCTCGTCCGAGAGTTAATGGTGTAAATGCGATTACTGTTCGTGAAGGGGATCAATTACTTGAGGCCAAGCTTACAAATGGGAGCAATGAGATTTTAATTGCCGGACGTTCAGGAAAAGCGATTAGATTTGCTGAAAGTCAAGTTCGTCCGATGGGAAGAACAGCCTCCGGAGTGCGTGGAATTACTTTGAAAGACGAGTCTGATGAAGTGGTTGGCATGATATGTGTTGAGAATGGAGAAGAGGATATTCTTGTTGTTTCTGAAAACGGTTTTGGAAAGCGTTCTAAAATTGATGATTATAGAATTACCAATAGAGGAGGTAAAGGTGTTAAAACCATAAGTATTACTGAAAAAACCGGTAATCTAATTGCAATCAAAAACGTTACCGATAATGAGGATTTAATGATCATCAATAAATCTGGAATTACAATTAGAATGGCTGTTTCTGATTTAAGAGTTATGGGACGAGCTACCCAGGGAGTTCGTTTGATTAACCTGAGTAAGAAAAATGATTCTATTGCAGCTGTTGCTAAAGTGAATTCTTCTAATGAAGAGTCTGAATCAATAGCAGAGGAACCAGCAGAAGGAGATGAATAAAGAATAGATACTTAGTCTTAATATAAAGAAATCAATCTTGTGCTTAAATTAGGATATAAAAATATATTTTTGTGCAAGATTGAAATAAAAACTAAACATTGATTATGAGAAAATTATCATTCATTCTAGTTATGCTTATGTGTGTTGCAAGTGTAAGCGCACAAAAAAGCAAAGTGACTGGAGCCCAGAATTATCTAACTTCTGGCAAGTTGGATAAGGCAAAAGATGCTATTGATACGGGGATTCAGAACGAAAAATGTGTGGCATATGCTAAAGCATATCTTGTAAAAGGAAAGGTATATCAAGGAATCTTCGAAAGTCCGCTTCCTGCTTACAAGAACTTAGCAAAAAACCCACTTGATGTAGCTTACGATGCTTATATAAAAGCTCTTGAGTTAGATAAAAAAGGGAAAATGGCTAAACCTATTAAAGCACAGATGACTAATATGATTCCAGATTATACTAATGAAGCTGTGAATTTATATAATAAAGGTGATTTTCCCGGCGCTTTAGCTGCCTTTGAGAGAGTATTGGAAATCGAAGGAATGGATATGTTTAAGGATAATGCTACAATTGATACAGCGGTAATTTTTAATGCTGGTATGACTGCTCAAAAGGCTGATGAATTGGATAAAGCTGTAAAGTATTACAAGCAATCTATTGAGTACAATTACGGTGGAGCTAAAACATATGCGAATTTATCTAAAGTTTTAACTGATTCGGGTAAAAAAGAAGAAGGAGTTAAATATCTTCATAAAGGATTCGAACTATTTCCTAATGATTCATGGATGTTAGTTGAATTGATAAACCATTATATGTTAGGTGGAGAGCCTCAAAAAGCTGCTGATTATTTAGACAAAGCAATTGAGTTAGATCCTGAGAATGGTTCTTATTACCGTGCAAAGGGTACTTTGTATGAAAAAACAGAAGAATTTGCAAAAGCTGAAGAAATGTATTCTAAAGCATTGAGTATGGATCCTAAAGATTTTACGTCTCAGTATAATTTTGGTTTATTAAAACTGAATTCGGCAATCCTAAATCATAAGACTGCAAATGAAATAATGGATGCTAAAAAGTATAATGCTGCAATTAAGAGTGTGTATGCAGAGTACGAAACTGTAATACCTTATTTTGAAAAAGTTCTTGAAATGCAACCTGATGAGAAGAATTCAATGATTACTTTAAAAGAATTATATTTCAAACTTAGAAACGAAAACGAAGCTTACCTTGAAAAATACAATCAAATAAAAGCTAAGTTGGATGGAATGGAATAATTTATAAAATGGAATAATTTATAAAAAAAAAGGAGGTCATGACCTCCTTTTTTTTTAATATCTTTTATTTAACGTAATGTCAATTATAAGACAAATGGTGGTTTTAGAAAATATACTCAGAAAATGCAATTTCTATTTTTTACTTGCTTTTTTGCTTACAAGAATTTCTGCAAGACTTCAATTAGTCGATGTGGATCAATTGGCTTTGTAATAAACTCATCAGCTCCAGCTTCAAAACATTCTTCCCTTTCGTTGTTTAGGGTAAATGCTGTTTGAACAATCACAGGAATACTGCTGTTGATCGATTTAATTTGTTTAATAGCATCTAAGCCACCAATTTCAGGCATTCTCATGTCCATTAATACCAAATCAATATGTGGATCATTTGTTTCGCATATTTCTATAGCATCTTTACCATTACGTGCCCAAATTACATTAGCATCTGTTAATTCAATTATTGCATTTAGGTAATTGAAATTAGACTTAACATCTTCAGCTATTAAAATATTGCGATTTGTATATTCAATGGATTTAATACCAGATTTTTCAATTCTACTTTCATGCTGGTCTGAAGAATCTTGTAATAATTTAAGATTTGATTGACCAGAATCATGCACTTTGAAATAGAAATTTGAGCCAATTTCGATTTTAGTGTCGAACCAAATATCACCATCTAAAAGGTGAACCAGCTTCTTACAAAGGGTTAAGCCAATTCCTGAACCTTCAAATTTTCTTGTGGAACTATTTTCTCCTTGTGTGAATAAATCAAATATTATTCCTTGTTTCTCTGATGAAATTCCGACACCAGTGTCTTTTATGTAGAATACAGGATTCTTTTCATTCTCTATAAAATATCCAATTTCAACAAGTCCTTTTGTAGTGAATTTAACTGCATTATCAATCAGGTTATCAAATATTTGTATTATTTTATTCTTATCGGAATAAATTGAAAATTGCTCACTTAAATATGGTAATACAAGCTTTAGCCCAAGATTCTTATCTTTTGATAAACTCGTTTTGTGTGCTTTAAAAAGATCTGTTATTATTGGGTTAAGAACAAATTCAGCCTTTTGAACCGCTAATTGATTGGTTTCCAGCTTGGAAATATCAATCAAGTTATTTATGAGTTTTAATAATTTTTGGCTGTTGTTTGAAATATGATTTATGAAATTGCTACGTTGTTCTTCATTTATATCCTTGTCTGATAGTAGATTTGAAAATCCAACCATCGCATTAATTGGAGTCCTGATTTCATGACTTATATTTGACAGGAAAGCCGACTTTAATTGTTCTGATTCTTCTGCCTCTCTCTTCGCTATTTCCAGCTCTTTTTTCGTTTCTGTTATCGTTATTAAATCTTGTATAGATATTTCATGTGAAATGCATGCTTGAATAGAAATTGAAAATTTGTCGATTACATTTTTCAATTTAGTTTGGTCAATATCATTCCAAATTCGTCTTTCAGACGATGAATAAAGTGCTAAAAATCCTATTTCTTTTAATTGAAAAATGGTTATTGCTCCCCCCTCTTTAACTTTAAACCCTATTTCAGTACTAATTTCTTTTGTAAGAACACAGGAAAACGAATTTTGAGTTGCAAAAAAGGCATCAACAATATTAGAATTGCATATTGAGTCAGTTTCAAGTTTAATAATAGGATGAGAATAAATTGCATTTAAACCAAGTTCATTCTTCGAAAACGGCATGTTCTTATTTTGAATCCACACTCCTCCAAACTCAATGTTTTTAAATGACATTAGGGTGTGTAAGAATCGTTTACAATTTTCCTTCATATCTAAGGATTGACCAATAGACAGAGATAATTCGTAAAGAAATGAAATGTCTTTTATTATATCGTTTGTTATCATTCTAGTCTTAATATGAAAAACCTATAACAATAGATTTATTTAATATTTCAGGGTATCCTTCACCACTTGAATATATTTCACCAATAGAAAGAGCTCCTTCCAAATTCATCTGATTTTGATTGTTTTTGATTTCTTTAGTTAAATTAGATAATTCCGTGTAGAAATCATTATTTAAATGATTAGCTCTTGATATGCAATTGAAAATTATGACATCAGATACTTCTGATACTTTGTTGATATTTTGGGCAATAAGGTTTTCAGGAATTGATTTAAAATCAGTCTTTTCCATTGACATTAAATCGATTAGAGAATTTTCTGGAATACTGCCTACGCATTGTAAATAACCTTCTTCAGAAACTTTCATAGGATCTCTTATAATATATTCTTTATTCTCTTTATAGATTCCAAATGGATAGTGAATGGAGTTTTCTTCAAAATTATTTCTGTCAAGCGTAATATCCAATGCTTGTTTTAAAAATCGTTGATAAACAACAAATGCATTTTCCCAATTAAGTTCTTTAATAAAGTTTTTTTCTGTTTTTGTTGCGATAAAAGGACCAAAAAGTTTTGTCCATCCATGCAAAGACCCTGTTATTACCTTATTTTTAATTAATGTGACTATGGTTCCTGACCTAAAGACTCCATCATTACTAAATAAAATTCCTTTGTTATTTTCTTTAATTCGACCAGCGCCACCACCTATAAATTTAACATCATTTCCTAAATAGGTATATAAAGATTTTAAATGTTCGGAACTATTTGAACACAAACCAGATATTAGAACATAGGCTGTAGAAAATATCGAGCTGTTAAATTCTGTAATCTGCCGACTAAAGGTTTCCGGTGAATCAAAATAAATTGATACGGAATCATTAGCTATCCATTTGATTACTACACCTGAACTTGATGTTTCTTCATTTTGAATTATTTGTGGAAAAATACCACCTGCAAATTTAATGTTTTTGTTATTTAATGAATCAACTAATTCATTTAAGGGGATTTTTGAATTTTCGCCAATAAGGAGGAAAGCAAATGAATTATCAGAAAAAGTATGGTTTTCTAATGAATTTAGTATTTTTTTAAGGCTTGGATTTTCCAGATACATTGCTTCTCCGCTTGAATTATATTAATTGCAATTTTAGCAAAATTATGACTGTTAACCGATTGCCTTTTGATTAAAGTGTACTATTTACATGTCAAGGCTTTTAATCGTATTGTTAGAGGGAAAAATAATAAAAAACTGACTTTAAGGTGTCTAAAGCCAGTATTCTATCAGATTATCTAATTTTTTTGAACGATTTATTGACTACATCTGTAAGTCGGTTGAATATATCGTCTTGATTGCCGATCCCGTCAACCATTTCAAATTTGTTCTGCTTGGAATAATAGGTACTAACTTTAACACTTCTTTTTTCAAATTGCTCCAAACGATGAATAATGATGTCTGTATTATCATAAAGCCTTTTTCCTTGAGTTTTCCCTCTTGATGTTAATCGTTTAATTGATTCAAGAGTAGAAACATTCAAGTTGATTGATGATGTAACGGTAGATCCAAGTTTTCTTAACAGACCATCTAGTATGTATGCCTGAACAATAGTTCGAGGAAATCCTTTGAAAATAAATCCATTAGCATCCGGATGTTTGCGAATTTGTCTTTCAATTAATCGAATGGCAATTTCATCTGGTACAATATCTCCTTTTTCAATATAGGTTTTCGCATTTTGCCCCATCTCTGTATCTTTTTTGATTTCTTGACGCATTAGGTGACCTGTGGAAATGTACACTAAGTTGAATTGTTCAGCCAATCTTCGTCCTTGCGTTCCTTTACCAGACCCTGGAGGTCCTAATAAAACCAAATTAATCCATGATTTTTGAAGTGTCTGATCGACGATTGAAGTCAACCTTTCAAAAATTTGATCAATACCACCCAAACCATCAATACCATGGTATATTTCTTTTTCCTTGTAGAAATTAGCTACGGGAGCTGTTTTAGTATCATACTCTTTTAATCGAACACTAATTACTTCCTCTGTATCATCGGCTCTATTCTCTTTCTTTGCTCGATCCAACAAACGATTGCGCAATTGATCTGAAGGCACTTCTAAACTTAGCATACAGTCCAGTTTTGTATTCATCTTTAAGAGCAGACCTTCCAGAATATAGGCTTGTACTGTTGTTCTGGGAAATCCATCAAAAAGAAAACCATTTACCTCAGTATTGGTTTGGATACGTTCTTCTATGATTTGAACAATAATTTCGTCGGGAACAAGTCCTCCTCTTTTTATGATGTCTTTTGCTTGTAAACCAAGCTCTGTTCCTTCAGTAATCTCACTTCTTAGAATATCTCCTGTTGATATATAAGCTAGATTATATTTTTTGACAAGCATCTTTGATTGAGTTCCTTTACCTGCTCCAGGAGGGCCAAAAAGTGCAATATTTAACATGTACCAAGATTTATATTTGTTATGATTATTATGAATTCAAAAATAGTAAAAATTTCATTCGTTAAGGGAATTTTTTAAGAATGTTGTTCTGAGAATTAGTTAAGAAAAATCAGCAATGAAATTTTATTATTTTTCACTTTCGTAAAAGAGCTTAAAGACCAGCATAATAGATGCAATAAACCTAAAAATAAGAATGTAGGAAATACTGGCCCATTCCAAAAAGAATAATTAGTAATTGCAAAGTAAAGATATCCCGAAATTAGAAGAAGACTACCAATAAATTCAAACTTCCATACGGCAATTAATCCCATAAGCATTATAACATTTGCCGAAAATAATTTGATTTCCTGTTCGGACATCATGTTTAAATCGGGAGAACCAATCTGGATCGCAAACCAAATAAAAAATAGGAATAGGAAAATCCCTAAAAAGCGAGCAATCCAGCGAAGTATGGTAATGGTTAGTTTCAAATCAAGTTCATTTTAACGGTTTGGCAACTTTATAGTATGCCTTTTATCAAATATAGCCGAATTAATATTTAATTTAAAATTACGACGGTAGAATAATAATAAAAAAAAAGGATTTAGGAATAAATGAATAATTCATTTAGAACTCTGATTTTTAGAAAATTTAAATTGACATTGTTCTTGTAATGTCTTATATTCTTAATAAGGAAATGATCCATTTAAATGTATTGTTATGAATGCAAACTATTTATGTCCAATTTGCAGATCCTTTCTTAATGTTGGAGATCAAATTGTTATCTCGGCTAAAAATAAGAAAGGAACTAAAGGAATTCTATTATTCAGTATTCATTTAGGAAATTACGAAATTAAAAAGCATTCTTGTTTCGATCTTGATGAAAATGAGAATCTTAGTATGTTTTGTCCTTGTTGTCACAAAAGTTTAAGGCATCCAAAAGTGCATGAAAATATTTTCAAGATTTTAATGCAAGATGATGAAGATCATGAATATGAAATTCTATTTTCTGGGATTTATGGCGAAAGATGCACCTATCAAATTAATGAAGAAAAAGTTTCTAGTTTTGGTCAAGATGCTGGAAAATACATCAATTTCACTAATTTAATTAATATGTCTTAAGTTTTTTTTATGGCAAGAGGAATATTTAATGTTTAAATTTCTTCAGTACTAGTATTTTAAAACTGGTAACGAAATCTTAAAACGGATACATATTATACGAATAATAATTATACATGCAATGGTAATAAATTGGTTAATAGAAGATTCAACACCTAATGAGTTTAGTGCAATAAAAAGAATTCCACCAACTAAACAGGCTGTTGCATAAATTTCTTTTCTGAAAATTAAAGGTATATCATTACAAAGTGTATCTCTAATAACACCTCCCATTACAGCCGAAAATAGTCCCATTATTATTGAAAGAAATGGATGTATGCCTAAGCTTAAGGATTTTTCGATTCCTATAATCGTAAAAACACCTATTCCTATCGTATCAAATAAAAATAGAGTTCGTTTTAAAGTCATGATATATTCTTTGAAAAAAAAAGTTAGTGCTACCCCGGTAGATATAACTATTATGTAGTTAATGTCACTAATCCAACCAACAGGAAAATTTCCAAGAATTACGTCACGAAGAGTTCCTCCACCTATTGCAGTAATAAAACCTGTAAAATAAGCGCCAAAAAGATCTAGCTTTTTATTCGCGGCAGACAGTGTTCCACTAATTGCAAACACAAGTGTACCTATTAAATCTAATCCGTATAAGATTGTCATAGTCAATTTTATATAATTGCACAAAAATCTATAAAATAATTGAATAGAAAAAATAAGGATGAAATCTTAATAAAATCTCATCCTTATTTTATCATTTTCGCTACAATTACGATTGGGAATCAACAACAGCTATGGCTGTCATATTAATGATTTCCCGAACAGAACATCCCATAGGTATAATATGAAATGGTTTTGCTGTTCCTAAAAGAATTGGTCCGATATTTTCTGATCCACCTAAGTCCTTCATTAATTTATAGGCAATATTTCCGGAACTTAGATTTGGAAATATAATAGTATTAACATCTTTCCCCTTTATCTTAGTAAAGCCAAAAGTTTCATCTCTTAAATTTCGGTCAAGGGCAAAGTTTAATTGCATTTCACCATCTACAAGTAATGCCGGATGATTGGTGTGTAGTTTTGTGATGGCTTGATTTACTTTCACGGGACTACCCTTTCTCACAGATCCAAAATTAGAATACGACACCATAGCCATAACAGGCTCTATATTAAATGTTTTTAATGCACGTGCGGTACTTAATGTTGTATCGACCAATGAATCGGCTGTTGGCTCTGAATTAACAGTTGTGTCGGCAAAGAAAAGAGGTCCTTTTTTAGTCATAATAATATTCATACCAACTAAAGTTTTCATTCCTTCTTCAATACCAATCACTTTGCTTGCAATTCTTAGGGCTTCAAAATAACGTGTTGCATATCCTGATATAAATGCATCAGCATCGCCATTTTCAACCATCATTGCTCCAAAATAGTTGCGATCGAACATTTTTTCGACTGCTTCTTTATGAGTCAGACCTTTTCTACTTCTTTTTTTGCACAATACATTAGCGTAATGATTTCTTCTTCCTGCTTCTGATTGAGAACGAATATCGATAATTTCGGCTCCGTTAAGATCTAAATCATTTTCTAAAATGATTCTTTTGATATTATCCGGATCACCTAATATAATAGGCTTAGCAATTCCATCGTGAAGAGCAATTTGAGCAGCTTTTAATACATTAAAGTTATTTCCTTCGGCAAAAACCACACGTTTTGGGTTGCATTTAGCTTTGTCGAAAATAGTTCTGATTAGTTGATTTTCTGTACCTAATCGTTGTTTTAATTCTTCGGAATATGCATCCCAATCGGTGATGATTTTTCGTGCAACACCTGAGTCAACAGCGGCTTTAGCTACAGCAACGGCTACGCTGGATACTAAACGTGGATCCATAGCTTTTGGAATAATATAATGACGACCAAATACGATATTTGACTCATTATAAGCCGCATGTACCGATTCTGGAACCGGTTCTTTTGCTAATTTTGCTATGGCATGAACCGAAGCAATCTTCATTTCCTCATTAATTGCTGTCGCTCGAACATCTAAAGCTCCTCTAAAGATATATGGAAAACCTAAAACATTATTTATTTGATTTGGATAATCGGAACGGCCAGTTGCAACTATAACACCTTCTTTGGATTCAATAGCCTCATTGTAGTCAATTTCCGGATCAGGATTTGCCAGAGCAAACACAACAGGATTTTCTGCCATAGTACAAATCATTTCCTTGTTTACTATTCCTCCTACAGATAAACCTAAAAATACATCAGCTCCAATTAACGCCTGTTCCAGTGTATCAATATTGCGAGCAGTAATAAATTGTTTTTTCTGACTGTTTAAATTAGTTCTCTTGCTGTTAATCACTCCTCGGCTATCGCACATAATTACATTTTCCGGTTTAACACCTAAGGAAATATATAATTTTGTACATGATACAGCCGCAGCTCCAGCTCCATTGACAACAACCGAAATATCTTCAATTTTCTTATTGTTGATTTCAAGGGCATTTAGCAAGCCGGCAGATGATATGATTGCAGTACCGTGCTGATCATCATGCATTACTGGAATATCCAACTCTTCTTTTAATCGTTGTTCAATTTCGAAGCATTCAGGAGCTTTGATATCTTCCAGGTTTATTCCACCAAAAGTTGGTGCAATTGCTTTAACTGTTTCAATAAATTTGTCTACATCAGTTTCATCAACTTCAATGTCGAATACGTCAATGTCAGCAAATATTTTGAATAATAAACCTTTTCCTTCCATTACGGGTTTTCCTGCCAGCGCACCAATATTTCCCAATCCTAAAACTGCTGTTCCGTTGGAAATCACCGCAACAAGGTTTCCTTTTGCTGTGTATTTGTATGCATTCTCAGCATCTTTCTCAATTTCCAAACAGGGTTCTGCAACTCCAGGACTGTAAGCCAAGGCTAAATCGCGTTGAGTTCTGTATGGTTTTGTGGGTATAACTTCTATTTTCCCTGGACGCCCTTCTGCGTGGTATTTTAATGCATCCGTAGTGCGATTTTTAGACATTATTCTTAGTGTTTTGTTAAATTATTGAATTAATAGTTAACTATTTGTTGTTGTTGCCTACAAAGATGGGGAATATTGCCATAGATTAATATGCTAAATGCCTCAAATACAATAAGAAATTAGTATTTAACTGAAACTCTTTTAATTAGGAATAATTAAAAATAAAGGAAAATTTCTTGATTTGTTAAGAATGTCGTATTGAGATACTATCGCCTATCGGTTTATTCTAATTATTGGTTACCAATAAAGAATATGAAAATTTATTTTTGACAAGTAATTATTTATTATAGTATTTCTGATTTCCTTCTGAATCCTCAATTGTAATTTTATTAATTTTTCAAATTACAGTTTCCGATTTCTTTTTAATAATAATGCGTCCAAATAAAAGACCAGATTTTATTTTCTTTCTATTTTACGCATGAGGCTTCTATCGTTTTATTGCCGGAAGGAGATGTCAAAAAGGCAATCACTTTATTTAATCCAAGTTTCGAATAAGCTCTTAATGAGAAGAAAACTGTTCGTCGAAATGATTTGTATTATACTATTTTGAATAATTAGTGAGCCATGGCGAGCGAAAAAGACTTGGTTTAATGCCGATGGAATAAATAGGAAGCTATGTTGAGCATGGCGAAATGTAGCCCACTAATTTATCCAATCGGTATTAATGGATTTTTGGGCAAGACTAAATGATTTAAGGCTAAATCCAGATTTGTTTTCTAATTCTCCTTCACTTCCAATTACATGAAAACTTAAAGTCAGAAATAAAAAAACCAATCCAAGTTTAGGATACAAACAATTAGAATAAATTATGATTCGAAGCGCCCATTTTAGAGATTTACCTTAAAATACAATATTATACGATTGCAAATAAAAAGGGATACCTAAAAAAAAGGTATCCCAATTCAATTTATATTTTATCTAAGCAATTATTTTAACAATCCTTTGATCGTTGCAATTGTAGCAGTAACATCTTCTCTTGTAGGAGCAATTACTTTTGCTTTGTTTAATTCTATAATCGCTTTTTGAAAATAAGATTTCGCTTTAACTGATTCTGCTTTGTATTTTTCAGGTGCTGTATTTGCAACAGGTGTTGCAACTTGCATAATTTTCGCTCCTTTGTTATAATACAGAGTACCAAGACTGAATAATGCATCAGCTTGTAATTTAGATTTTACGTCACCAGCTTTTTTGTATAGACCTTCAGCAACTTCAAATTTATCAGCCTTTTGAGCTTTTTGTCCTTGAAGTAAGTAATGCTTTGCAAGGGCAGAAATTAATTTTGTTTTTTTTGTTGGACAAGCAGCAATACCTTCTGTTAAAGTTGCTACCATTTCATCAAATTTCTTTTGATTTTTTTGAGCAATTGCTTTGTAACGGTAAGCAGTTGATGCTTTGTAATTTTTCTCAGCAGCCATACCGAAATATTTTTCAGCTTTTGCGTAATCTTTCACTTTAATAGCACAATATCCTGAATTGAAAACTAATGCTGCATCTTCAATGGTATCTTCCGCACCCAAGAATTTTTCGTAACATTCAAGAGCTGTTTTATAATCTTTTGACTTTAAAGCAACATTTCCTTCATTTTTAAATTGTGCCGCTTTTTGAGCAAACACGCCAACTGCACTTAAACAAACTGCAAGAATCAGAATAAATTTTTTCATACTAAGTAATTTTTATGATTAATTAAATGATTGATTTCCGTTTAAAACAAGCCTAAAAATAGTGATTTCATTGAAAATTCAAATAAAAATAATGAAAAAATAATATTCAATATTTATTTTCATGCAATTTATATCTTTTCAGAAAGTTCAATTACCTCTTCAATAAAATATTCGTTTTTAATAAAGTATGAATCATATTTTGTTAAGTCGTTATTTTCAATCAGTTGCCTAAGCTTGGTTGTGTATAATTCACCCAATTCAGAATATCGTTTTAGTAAAGGAATTAATTCAAGTGTTTTTTCAGATGTAAAACGCATTTGTCTAAATTCTTTATAAGCATTTACCCTGGCAATGGTTTGGAAGTAATCATTAACTGATTCTTCTATCGAAGAATAACTTCTCACATAAATATTTGTGGAATCGCGTCCTACAAGTGCTTTAATTCGATTTTCTCCTGCATGATATGACCATATCCCAAAAACATTATTTCCTTCTTTAAAAAAGCGTGATGATCCCCAACCGGATTCTAAAGCGGCTTGCCCCAAAACAATGCTGGCCGAATGAGGCTTTAATCTTCTCTTTAATTCCTGAATTTCATCACATTTGTAGGTTTCAAACAATTGAAAAAGAAAAAGGCTATCCATTTTAATCATAAAAGGATGCTCTTGCAGCCAATTTTCAATATGTTCCAGTCTATTTATTTTCTGATGCAAATCATGCTGTGAAATTAAAATGGAAGGCAACAACATTTCAACAAATTTCTCTTTTTTTTCTTTTACGGGTAATTCTCTAAGGGATATCACTTTAGTGTAAACATAAGGAGTTACACTAGTATCTGTGATCGCATGTACATCTTCTTTTTTCTCAATAGAATCATATTGAGTACGAACAGATACATGTTTGAAAGTAACAGGTTTCGTGCAAGCAGTATGAAGAAGTACCAGACAAATAATTGAGAAAATTATGGTGCGCATTGCTTATTATTGTTAATTTAAGCTTGCTAAAATAATAATTTCTTTGCCAGATCAAGCTTTTATGTCATTTAAATTAACAATAGATTCATAAAAAAAATCAGAAACTAATTTGCTCCTGATTTCCTCATATTATTGTATTACTGCTGATTTACTGCGTAATTGGTAGTATGGTAAGCTCTCCAAAATCGGTTGTTGGCTCTTTGAACGAATCTTCGAGCTTGATGTTTTTTTCGATTGCTTTTATTGTGCGAATTACACCTCCATGAGTGAAAATTGCAATTTTTTTGCAATCTTTTGATTTTATTTCGTTCCAAAACTCCAGAACTCTATCACGAAGCATAACAAATGATTCTCCATTTGAACATTTTTTGTTTACAAAATCTTCCATCCAAGCTGGAAATAAGGGATCTTTGATTTCGTCCCAAACTTTCCCTTCCCAATCACCAAAATTTAATTCCATTAAGCGTTTATCCTCTTCTACCTGATCGCCAAAAATATCACTTGCTAACTTCTTTGCTCTGCTCAAGGGACTAGACAAAACCAAGTCAAAATCAATACCTTGCAGTTTTTCTTTTACAGCATTCAATTCTTCAGGATAACTTTTAGCCAAATCAACATCTTTTTGTCCATAGCAAATGCCTTGTTCAATATCTACTTTTGTATGTCTGATTAAATATATTTCCATCTTACAATACTTTATTAATAATTACCATATAGGATAAATAGAATACGATTTCACAAACTTGCTGTGTGGCTCCAATACAGTCGCCGGTAAATCCACCTATCCATTTGTTATAATATCTGCCCAATAATACTTTACACAAAAAAACAGGAATAAGAATTAGGAAAAATTTGATATTCCCCAATAAAGCTAATGGTAATATTCCAGTAATAATTGTGAATATCAGGTTTCCCATTGAAAGTTTTTGAGAATAATCCTTTGCTTTAGAATTTTCGGTTCGTGCATATTGGTGCGAATTCACCAAAGTAGCAGCAAACATTCTTGTTACTGAGTGTGCTGCAATTAAAACCAGTGGCAATTGAACCGCTGATATAGAATATTGACAAAAGAACTTTGTTATCACAAGGAAAACAATACCAGTAACACCGAATGCTCCTATTAATGAATCCTTCATTATTTCAAGGATTCGTTCACGTGTCCAGCCACCGCCAAAACCATCGCAAACATCCATAAAACCATCTTCGTGTAAGGCTCCGGTAAATAAAACGGTGAACCCCATGCTTAGCATTACCGATAAATTAAAAGGAAAGACCAAATTAGCCAGATAAAAAACTAAACCTGCTAGTCCTCCAATAATTACCCCGGCAATAGGGAAATATTTTATGGCTTCATGCTGATATTCCTTTTTAAACCGAGCCCATTTAGGAAATGGAATTCTTGTAAAAAAAGACAGTCCTGTAAAAAATATGTCTATTTCTTTTCTCATTTAAACTTCTGTAATTTGATCGCTGTTACTCACACCAGCATCCTCGAAACTAGCCATTTGATTCAAAAAATTGACAGCAGATTCAATAATTGGATATGCAATAGCTGCTCCTGTACCCTCACCTAATCTCATTCCTAAATCTAGAATTGGCTCTGCTTTAAGATGTTTAAGCATGTGTTTGTGACCGTTCTCATTCGATTTGTGTGTAAATATACAATATTCAAGAATGTTAGCATTTATTTTTGATGCAGCTAAAAGTGCGGAGCTAATGATAAAACCATCGACCATAATTACCATTTTCAATTCAGCGGCTTTCATCATTGCGCCAACAATCATTACAATTTCGAAGCCACCAAAATAAGTTAGAATGTTCTCAACTGAATTATCTCCATTGTAATTATCAACGGCCTTTTTCAGTATTTTATATTTCTTTTTCAGACCTTCATCATCCCATCCGGTACCACGGCCAACACATTCTTTTAAATCTACACCTGCTAAAATATGTAATAAAATAGCAGCCGATGAAGTATTGCCAATTCCCATTTCACCAAAACCAATAATGTTTGAGCCTTCACGATGCATTTTATCGCAAAGATCCGCACCTCGCTTAATTGCTTTTTCAAATTGTTCAACAGTCATTGCTGATTCATTCAAATAACTCTTTGTTCCGTAATCAACTTTTGCATTAATTACTCCCGAGCTTTTGTCAAAATCAAAATTTACACCGGCATCAATTATCCGAATATCGATTCCATTCTGACGGCCAAATACATTAATTGCAGCTCCACCATTAATGAAATTGGCAACCATTTGCCAAGTAACTTCTTGTGGGTAAGGACTTACTCCATCAAGAGCAATTCCATGATCTGCAGCAAACACCATGATAATTGGTTGTTTTAATTCTGGTTTCAGAGTGTTTTGAATACATCCAATTTTCAAGGCTAATTGTTCTAAAATACCTAAAGATCCAATCGGTTTGGTTTTAAAATCAATTTTATGTTGAAGTTGCTCTGTTAGCTCGTTATTGGGTTTACTTATATTGAAATTCATTGATAAGATTTTTAATAGAAAATTAAATATAAAACACTTAACTGATTGTTTCTACTTCTTCTGATTCGCTTACTCCAGCTTCCTGAAATGAAGCCATTTCGTTAATAAATTGCACAGCACTTTTCACAAGCGGATAACAAACCATCGCACCTGTTCCTTCGCCCAATCGCATGCCAATATCTAAAATTGGTTCAGCATTTAAATGATTTAGCATTTTAATATGTGCTTGCTCATTTGATTTATGCGCAAATAAACAGTAGCCCAACACTTTAGGATCTATTTTTGATGCCGCCAATAATGCTGAAGTAATGATAAATCCATCAATTAACATCGTCATTCTTAATTCTGCTGCTTTTAATACAGCACCAACAATCATAACCACCTCAAATCCACCAAATTGAGTCAGTACATCAATAGGATTGTTACCGCCATCGTATTTCTGCAATGCTTCATTTAACAAGTCAAATTTAGATTTTACGCCTTCTTTATCAAGTCCTGTTCCTTTTCCTACACACTCTTCAAGCTTGATATCTGTTAAAAGACTTAGTATTAATGCCGCCGAAGATGTATTTCCAATTCCTTTTTCGCCAAAAGTAATAAAGTTGCATCCTTCTTTATGAATTCCCTCAATTACATCAGCACCACGCTTAAATCCTTCAAGACATTGATTTTTTG
The DNA here is from genome assembly GCA_016760525.1 of Labilibaculum sp. Lineage (GTDB taxonomy): Bacteria > Bacteroidota > Bacteroidia > Bacteroidales > Marinifilaceae > Labilibaculum. The sequence continues at coordinate 6,763 of JAESUW010000021.1, read as the reverse complement.
TCATTGCGGGTTCGAATCTGTAGTTCTTAGTACCGTAAGCAATTTTTTTATTGATGATATTTAATGCTGGATCAAAATCATGATCAATACCTGCGTCAACAACTTTAAAATCAATATTATGTTGGCGCGAAAATACATTTATAGCAGCACCTCCCTGCATGTAATTATAAAGCATTTCGTAGCTAACAGATTTTGGATAAAAACTCACTCCATCATCTGTGATTCCATGATCTCCGGCAAATACGACAACAGTAGGATTCATAATTTTCGGAGATAAACTGTTTTGTATTTTTCCAATTTGAAATGCAATTTTTTCAAGCATTCCCAAGGAACCAAGGGGCTTTGTTTTTCCATTGATTTTATTCAACAACTTCTGATCCAAGGATGTGGATACGGAGGATATCTTAAATTCCATCACACTAATTTTAAAGATTTCAAATCGTACTATTTATTGATCATGATTTTTAAAATGCTAAGATTGTGTCGCATTATTTCTTTGCATTCTGAATTTTTCTCATTGTGTATTGCTGACTCCAGATCAGGAATTGCATCAGTTCTTTCAATTTGTACAATTGCTTTTGACGCTTTAGCTCTAACATCGGAATCTTTGTCTCTCAGCATTCCCGGAATCCATTTCTTTGAAGACCAACAAGCCAATTCAATCACTTTATCAATTGCGATCAACTTTTCTTCTTTTGTACCAGATAGCATTTCATGATATTTTGCTTGCAAGGCTTGTATTTCTTTTGTGTAAATAATTTCTTGCTTAAAGAAATCAGGGCGAACTACATTTGCCGAATACTTAATCATTTCATTATTAGTTGCCCAACGAACAATTCTTGGTAACATCCATCTCATGCCTGGCGTACATTCAGGGTGACCAACAAATGAGGCCACCTTTCCTTTTCCCACAGAAGCAACTACGATAAATGGTTTGTTGTTGGTCATATTTGCAGGACTACCTTCAACTGTATGAACATCAGAAAGCATACTTGCCAATTCAATTCCTTTACTATTTTTAGCAGGAACTAAAACCGGACCTTCGTAATATTGGCAAAATGATATTTTTCGATCTTTTAACTCAGGAAAAATCTCTTTTCCCTTTTCACTTAATGAAAATTCAGCTAAACCACATCCTCTTTTATCATGCTCAATATCAATGGCTTTAAAACCACTCAAATTTAAACTAGGATAATCAGGAGTTTCAGTCATAATATATGCTCCTGCACAAATTCCAATTACGGCTATTCCTTTTTCATTAACCAGCCGTACAACTTTATCCATTCCTGTTTCTCCCAAACTTTGAGTTTCGCTTCTGCCACTTCCTCCAGGAAAAACAATTGCATCAAATTCATTTATTTCATCAGATACGATTTGACTTGTACGTATTATTTCACAATCGATGGACGGATCAATTTTGAGTGCTTCAACAGCATCGATAATACACCATGGACTGTCTCCATTTTTATCGAAAACACCAACCTTAATTTTATTTGAAGTATGCTGCTTTTCTACTTTTCTACAGCTCTGTACAGTAATTAAAACAATAAGTAGTGAAAAAAGAAAACTAAGTGATTTAGTCATGATAATAGATCTGTTATTAAGCTATAAGGTATTTTTTATTTCAAGTGGTAAGCCAGATATAATTAGTGTAACACGATCTGCTTTTTTTGCAATGTATTGATTAATATCCCCTTGCAGATCATTGAATCTCATTGCCATTTTATTTCCCGGATGTCCTCCTAATCCCAATTCATTGGTAACGATTATCCAGTCGCAATTTTGTGTAAAAAGCTTTTCTAATTCTTGAGTCGCTTCGTTTAATGATTTTTTATCATCCTCTTTATTATCAAAAAAGAAGTTGTTCATCCACAATGTGATACAATCCAAAAGAACTACTTTTCCCGAAAAATCATGCTGGCTTAAAAACTTTTCTTCCTCAATGGTAGTCCATTGATCTCCACGCCGTTGTTTGTGTGTTTCAATTCGTTTTCGATGACTTTCATCCCAAATTCGAGATGTTGCCAAATATACAGGCTGATCGCTTAGGCATAGTGCTAAATTTTCTGCAAATATACTTTTTCCGGAACGTTGTCCTCCCGTTATTAAATGTATCATTCTAACTTCTTTTAAGATCAATATACCTTTATTGATCAGTAATCTTGAAAGTGTGAAGTTACAAATTAAAGATTCCAGCAGGAATAAATTCATTCATTTTTATAACAGTATTCCATATGGAAAATAGATAGCTATAATTAGAAGAATAGTTGCAAAACACACCGAATGGTTGATGTGAAAAAGTTTATTGATGTCTTCGTTTAGTATTAGTCTGTTATTAACTCCAATAAATGGTTTATGAATACTTTCCCCGCCATAATCATGAGGTCCACCAAATTGGCAATTTAAGATTCCTGCCAGAGCTGATTCCGGGTAACCGGCATTTGGGCTTAGATGAGCATTGCCATATTTAAATATATAAACAAAGCCTTTAGAACTAAAATTTAGTAATACCATAAGCAAGGCGGTCAAACGTGCAGGAATGAAATTTGCAACATCATCTATACGAGCAGCAACGCGTCCAAACAAAATGTACTTTTCATTTTTATATCCAATCATGGAATCCATAGTGTTAATCATTTTATAACACATCATTCCTGGAACGCCGGCAATAGCATAGTAAAAAAGTGGAGCAACAACACCGTCCGATAAATTCTCTGATAAAGTTTCCAATACAGCCAAACGTATTTCTTGTTCCGACAGTTTCGATGTGTCTCGTCCTACAATCCACGACAATCTTTTTCGACCTGCTTCCAATCCTTTTTCATTAAGGTGTTTAAAGACTTCGGATCCTTCTTGAAGCAGACTTTTGTTCGCTAATCCGTAAAAAACCATGATTGAAGTAAATACCACATACACAGAATTATGCCAAAGTAAAGTAATGGAGCTTATGTACAAAAAAATAAAGTAGACACTTGTTACTAATCCAAAAGCCATCAAAGCTCCTTTAAGCAACTGATATTTTCCTTTATTCAGATATTTAGTGAAAAAAGAAATTGTGTTACCAAATAAAACGATTGGGTGTGGCAATTTTCTAGGATCACCAAAAAAGAGATCCAAAATGTATCCTATAACAAGAGGGAGGATTATGAGTTCAATTTGCTCCATTGAATTAATGCGTCGATTAATAATTGATTTTTTTCATCGGTTTGAGTCGCGAGTCTGAAAAAGGAAGAATTTAATCCTCGAAAATTAGCTGCATCACGAATCAATATCCCAAAATTAGAAATTAAGTGTTTTTTCAGCTCAAAAGCAGTTGATTTTTCTAGTTCAACTAAAAAGAAAGAAGTTTTTGAAGGATGAATTTGTAAGCCAGGAATTTTCTTTAGATTTCCTATGAGTTTTTTAGTTGTTGATTTATAGTAATTTACTGGAGGTAAGAAATCCATTTTATTTGCCAACAGGAACTTTCCAGCCTCAATTGCCAGTGAATTTACCGTCCAGGGAGCCTTGTAGAATTGAATATTCTGTACCAATGCCTTGTTTGAAATTAAATATCCCAATCTCAGGCCGGGAATTGAAAAGTTTTTGGTTAGTGATTTTACTAAAATTAAATTTTGGTATTTATCAAGTAAATCAATACATGAAACAACTTCATCAGTAAAATCGATATAAGCTTCATCAATAACAAAAATAGATTTTGGATTCAATTTTAACATTTCCTCCATTTCCTCCAGATTTAGAATATTTCCATTTGGATTATTAGGATTGCAAATCCAAATCAGGCCTTCTTCAAAAATAGTATTCCTATTGAGTTCAGTCCAATTAATAAAGAATAGCTCGTGTTTATTGACTTTGCATGCATCCTCATACTCGGAGAAGGTAGGGATTACAATGCTTGATCTTGATTGTGAAAAACATTGTGCAATAAGGTAAAAGGCTTCCGTGGCGCCATTTGTTGCGATAATTTGATTGCTATTTATACTCAAATCATTAGCCAAAGCATTTACAAGGCTTTCAGCAGAAGCTTCCGGATAGGAATGAATTTTATCCCAGTTCTTAAATAAATGTTGTTTAAGATTCTCAGATTTACCTCCAAACCAAACATTGCTGCTAAAATTGGCAGCAATTGCTTGTTTATATTGGTAACCATCATCTCCGTGTCCGTGTAACATGCTGTATAATAGTGTTTAGTGATGAAAACATATTCGTTATTTGTGTCGAGAAGATTGTATAATATATAGAATAAAATTTAATAAAACAGCAATAGTTTACAGATGTAATTACAAATGTAAACCCCGGATGGTCCAATTAAAGAAATGTTTCCGTAATTTAACTGACTGTATTACTGCGTTTTAATCGCCCCAATTAAATCAGTTACATTTTTAACCTGATGTCTGATCATATATTCCTTAATTCCTTCAACAACTTTAACTGTTATCTGAGGATCGATAAAATTAGCAGTTCCTATTTGAACTGCCGAAGCTCCAGCCAGAATAAACTCAATGGCATCTTTTGCGTTCATTATTCCTCCTAAGCCAACAATCGGGATATTTACAGCGTTAAAAACCTGCCAAACCATTCGTAAGGCAACAGGCTTTATACATGGACCCGATAAGCCACCCGTTACTGTCGATAGAAGAGGTTTTCTTGTTTCAGCATCTATAGCCATTCCCAGTAATGTATTGATAAGTGATACTGAATCAGCACCTTCAGACTCTACAGCTTTAGCAATTTCAGTAATGTCCGTTACATTTGGTGACAATTTAACCATTAGGTGCTTTTTATATACCTTACGCACCTCTTTAACAACAGAGGCCGCAGAAGCACAGCTGGTGCCAAATGCCATACCACCTTCTTTAACGTTCGGACAAGATATATTCAGCTCTATTGCGGGAATCCTATCTAATTCATTAATCATAGCTGCTGTTTCTACGTAATCTTCTATAACAGAGCCAGACACATTAACCAGAATATTAGTGTCGTAATGATTTATTTCAGGATATATTTTATCGCAAAAATATTCAACTCCTTTATTTTGCAGGCCTACAGCATTTAGCATTCCTGAAGATGTTTCAGCCATTCTAGGGTAAGGGTTTCCTTCGCGATGGTGTCTGGTAGTACCTTTAACCAATATACCGCCTAATTGGTTGATATCGATAAAATCTTCGAATTCTTTACCGTAACCAAATGTTCCGGAAGCAGTCATTACCGGATTTTTAAGAATCAGATCCTTAAGTTTAACTTCCAAATTTACCATTTCAACTCATTTATATTGAACACCGGACCTTCAGTGCATGTACATATATTACCTCTCTTTGTATCAGTTACACAGCATAAACAAGCACCAAACCCGCAAGCCATGGTGTTTTCGAGTGAAACCTCACATGGAATATCTTTGCTTTTAGAATAAGCTGCTACTGCCTTCATCATCGGTTCTGGTCCACAAGTAAATGTGTAATCAAACTTCTCATTGAGCACAGAATGTTGCGTAGGATAGCCTTTTTCGCCTATTGAGCCATCTTCGGTAGTTACGAATATACGTCCGTATTCTTTGTAAGGATCTAATTCAACAGCATCGTATGAGGAACGCACACCCAATATGGTTGTAACCTCATTTCCAGTATCTTTAAGATGTTTAGCTAAGTATAATAAAGGGGCGACACCACAACCACCACCAATTAACAGAGTTTTAGAGTTCTTAGGGATAGAGTATTGATTTCCTAATGGGAAAACGATATTAAGCTTGTCTCCAAGGTTTAGTTCGCCTAGTTTGGTTGTGCCTTCTCCAATTTTTTTAATGTATAATTTGATGATATTCTTTTCGTAATCAACAAAATGGATGGATAAAGGTCTTCTAAGGAAGGTGTTGTTTGCATTTTCGACAAGAACGTTAACAAATTGCCCTGGTTTAATGTCTGGTAATGGCGTATATGCCTTTACATCAATAACAAAAGTTCCATCATTAAGCTCTTCCTTGTGCAGTACCTTAAAGTCCTGTACTAATTTTTTCATGCTGCCTGGTTGTATTTTAAACTGTTAAGTATAAACACAGGCAAAGATAAGGTAAAAAATGCTTAAGAAGGATTGTATTCTTTAAAAGTTTTATCGGTGTAAAAAACGACTACTTTTTCAATCTGTTTGCCAGATACAAACGCATTCATTTCAAGTACAGGCTCTGTGTTTGAGCTCGGAATAGTAATAGGTTCTTTAGTTAATTTAGGTGGCTGATTAGGTTGATTTTCAAGGGGTGAATGATCTGGTTTTGTTTCCTGAAATAAAGATGGTGAATCTTGAGATTTATACATGTTACCACTACCTGAAATAAGCCAATTAGGATCAATTGAAGGGTATGAGATCAATATTTTCTGTACAAAGTCCAGACTTGGGTTGTTACGACCAGATAGAATATGAGAAATGCTAGACCTCTGAACACCAATAGTATCTGCAAACTTTGAAGAGGTTAATCCTTCAGTATTAATCAGCTGAATTATTCGATTTTTCATTCTTAAGTTGTTTAGATGTAGATTTTACAGATGTTAATTATTGTAACGTTACAAATCTAAAACAAAAATTACATAAGTCAAAGTATTTTCGCTTCTAATTGTGACAAAAGTAATTTACATATGTAAGGCGAAAGACGACAATGATTGGAATTGTAATTTAATAGCGAAATTACGAATGTAAACATTAAAATTAGCTTATACAATAGAGTATCTACACGTAACGCTAGTATTTTAAAGGTTGTTTATTAGATCCGAAGAGC